>CAZUVG010000369.1:0-3663 GCA_964623765.1 uncultured Roseicyclus sp. | reverse complement strand
AAAGCGCGTTCTGCACCATGAAACTGACCAGGAGGTAGCTGAGCATGTACGCCAGCACCTCCTCGCCCGTGGCCACGAAGATCTCCAGCCCGAAGAAGAGGTAGAACAGCGGGATGATCAGGAAGCTGAGCCGCACGAGGGGAAACAGCCAGAAGCTCATCGAGTTCAGGTAGCACAGCCGTTGCAGCACCGAGAGGCCGGATCGGAAGATCGGGTTCTTGAGCAGAAGTATCTGGATCATGCCGGTGGCCCAGCGCCCGCGCTGCTGGATGAACGAGGCGAAGGTCTCGGGCTGGAGTCCCGCGATCATCGCGCGGTTCAGATACAGGCTCTCCCAGCCCCGGGAATGGATGTCGAGCGCGGTCTCGGCATCCTCGGTGATCGTCTCTCCGGAAAAGCCGCCGACCTCGTCGAGCGCGGCGCGCCGCAGAACGGCAGCGGAGCCGCAGAAGAAGGCGCCGCGCCAGCGGTCGAGGCCGCGGTGAATCTGGGCATAGAACATCTCGTTCTCCGCCGGGCAGGCACCGGACAGGCCCAGATTGCGCTGGATCGGGTCGCGACTGATGAAGAAATGCGGCGTCTGGACCAGGAAAAGGCGCGGGTTCTCGACGAAATAGCCCACCGTCCGGGCAAGAAAGTCGCAGCTCGGCACGTGGTCTGCGTCGAACACCACCACGAGATCGCCATCGATCTTTTCCAGAGCGGCGCTCATGTTGCCGGCCTTGGCGCGCTCGTTCCGCGCGCGGGTGGTGTACATGACGCCCAGTTCGGCGCACATCGCCTGAAGCTCGGCCCGCCGCGCGCGCGAAGCTTCCGCTATCTTGGGGTCCGAATGCGCGCAGCGCTGGTCGGTGCCGCCGTCGTCGCAGAGCACCACGCGGAGTTTGTCGCGCGGGTAATAGATGTTCCTCGCCGCGGCGAGCGTGACGCTCAGCATCTCGGGCGGCTCGTTGTAGGAGGGCACCAGCACGTCCACCGTGGGCAGATCCGCCGCACGCACCCGGCGCGGCAGCGCCCGCTCCGTCGGGTCAGAGTTGATGAAGGCCGTCAGCAGGAAGACCGCGATGGCATAGGTTTCGACGGTCAGCAGCAGGAGCGCCGCGGCGAAGGAGGCCGGGGCGTCCGGTGACGGCAACGTCTCCAGCACCCGCCAGATCCAGTAGCGCAGGATCAGCACGCTCGCCACCGCCAGAAGAAGCACCCGGGGCACGAGGTGGCGTCTGGCGAAGGGCTTGAGCAGCGCGACCGCGACCACCGCCGCGATCCCCAGAAGCCCCTGTACCGCCGTCGAGGTGGGCGTGCTGGCCAGCACGAGAATGGGCACCAGCAGCCCGATCCAGAGCACCCCCAGCGCCCGGGCCGAGAGCGGTGTGCGCGCGCCGCTCATGAGGCCGGCGCCGCCAGCGGCGACAGGGTGCGCACGGGGGCGCCGCGTGCCATGCCCTCGGGTGCGGGAAACCCGACGCTCCGGGCGCCTGCGGGCTCAAGTGCCGCGCCCACGTCGCCGCGCACGCAGTTGCGCATCACCATGTCGAGCGCGACTGCGCGCCCCGGCAGCAGCCGGTCGCCGACATCGAGCCGGCGTATCGCCAGAACGTAGGTCGTGCCCGCGCCGCTTGCCCATTCCGCCCAGGTCAGCGTGCCTGCCGTGTCCTCCTCGCTGCGCAGGATATCCAGCTCGGCCTGCGTGAACGGTGGCGGCAGGCCGTCGGCCTGCGCGAGCACACGCAGCAGCCGCAGCCTGCCCGCGCCGGCGAGGAAACCGGGGGCCTCTGCACGCAGATAGACGAAGTTGTCGCCCGGAAGCGCGGTGTGGTTCGGCAACAGCAGGCGTTGTTCGGAGATCCGCGCGAAGCGGCGTTCCAGCACGAGCCGCGTTTGCGGCAGGTGGATCCAGGCATCCTCGGCGGCCACGGTCACCCATTCGGTCCGGGCGACGTCGCGCTGCAGGTCGGTCAATCCCGGGGTGTCACCGGTGCAGCCGGCCAGAAATGCCGCCGCAAGCGGCACAAGGCCTCGGACCGCGGCGGCGGCTTTTGAAACCAGCCTTTCGGAGAGAGAAGACCATCGGAACAAGAGCGGGTCCTTCGCGCATCGCCTCTCGGTCGAGTGGGAGCGTTGACCAATTATTGGGTATCGGAAACGGAGAAACATTGCAATTACACGGCCGCCCCGAGACACGATTTCTCGAAATGGACACGGAACAGGGCAACAGTCGGGCAGGACAGACCGGACCGCGCGCCAATGCAAGAACACGGTATCTTCCTGCGCAAATCCTGCAACACTGTGGTGTATCGAGCCTGTGAGACGGGTCTTTCCGGTGCCGCCGCGGCTGGCCCGATCGGTACAAGCAGATGGAGCCGCGGGCATGGAGCAGGGACTGGCCGGCTGTCTTGCAACGGCGACGCCCGAGGCGCCGGCGCTCTTTGTCGCCGGTGTCATGGTGGCGGCGATTGTGTTCCTGCTGTGGCTGCGACGGGCGACGCATTTCTATGGCAAGCGGCTCTTCACGGTCGCGAACTTGGCGCTCGTGTGGTGGCTTGGCGCCGCGGCGCTCGAGCTTTCGGTCGAACCCGCCGGCTGCAAGGTCCTGTTCGCGACGCTCGCCTATCCCGGCATCGCGCTCCTTCCGACCGCCTGGCTTCTCTTCGTCTACCGTTACGCCAGCGGCCGCACCGGCCCGCTGCCTGTCGGGCAGATCGCGCTGCTGATCGGCGCACCGCTGGTGGTGACCGCGTTCGCGGCGACCAATCCGCTGCACCAGATGTTCTACGCCCCCGGCACGGGGCCACGCGATGCTACGGCTGGCGCGCCGATCGTGTACAAGCACGGGCCGCTCTTCTTCGTCGCGGCAACCTATCTGTACGCTTGCCTCGCCGCCGCTGCCGGCTTGCTGGCGCTCGGCGTGTTCGTTTCACAGGCGCGTTACCGCAGCCATTTTGCCGCGCTCTTCGTGCTCATGGTCCTGCCGATGGCCGGCAACGTGCTCTACGTCACGCGCGGCGTGACGATCGCAGGGTTCGATCCGACGCCGCTTCTCTTCGCTGGCGTTCTTGTCGTCTACGCGTGGCTCATCACCGTGAACAGGCTTTTCGACCTGTCCTGGATCGCTCGGGATCTCGTCTTCGACGAACTGCCGAACGCCTATCTCATCGTCGCGCAGAACGGGCAGGTGTTTGGCGCGAACGCCCGGGCCAAGGAGCAGTTCGGCATCGATCCCGCGGAGCAACGCCAACTCGACAGCCTTCCGGGCTTCGGCCCCCTGTTGCGCACTCTGATGCGACAACCGGAACAAACCGACGTGCAGCTGATCGAAATCGGAGACCGGAGCTACGAGGCGCTGCCGCGGCCGATCTACCGACCGATGGGGCTTCAGGACCCCGTCATGGGCTGGGTCCTGGCGCTGACCGACGTCACCGACCGGCTGGACCGCGAGCGCAAGCTGGAGGCGGCGCTGGAGGTCTCCGCGCGGCGCGCGGCGCAGATGGCGCGAAACAACAGCCGGATGCGGGCCGAGGCGCGCACCGATTCTCTGACCGGCTTGCGCAACCGACGCAGCCTGCAGGAAGACATCTCGATCCTCTACGCGAAGGATCTGCCCGCACGGCGCTTCATCACGGTGGCCGCGATCGATCTCGACCATTTCAAGTCGATCAACGACAC
>CAZUVG010000368.1:0-3663 GCA_964623765.1 uncultured Roseicyclus sp. | reverse complement strand
CGGCCGCGCGGCGAGGAGATCGTTGCGCAGGACGCGGTCGATGGCGATGTCGGCCTCGGTTACCGGGCTCTCGTCGGCCTTGGTCCAGATCTCGGGGTCGGCGCGGAAATGGCGCCGCGCTATGTCTCCCGCCACCCGCGCCGCCTCGACCAGCAGGGCGAGGTCGACCTCAGGCGCCCGCAATCGTGAGCCCCTCGACCAGCAGCGACGGCACCACGCGCGACAGGTGCGTGCGCGCGTCGTTCGCCGGCCGGATCGTGCGCAGCATGTCGCGGAGGTTGCCCGCGACGGTGCATTCGTTGACCGGGTAGGCGATCTCGCCGTTCTCGACCCAGAAGCCCGAGGCGCCGCGGGAATAGTCGCCCGTGGTGGCGTTGATCGAGGAACCGATCATCGACGTGATCAGGAGACCGGTCCCCATCTCGTGCATCATTTCCCCGAGGCTCTGCGACCCTTGCGTCAGCGTGACGTTGCCCACGGACGGAGACGGCGGCCCGCCCGTCCCGCGGGCGGCGCTTGCCGTGGACGCAAGCCCGAGCTTCCGCGCCGTGGCGAGGTCGAGCGTCCAGCCGGTCAATACGCCGTCCGAGACGATCTCGCGCGGGGCCGTCGGGAGGCCCTCGGCATCGAACGGGCGCGAGCCGCTCACGCGCGGGCGGTGCGGCTCCTCGGCGAGGCGCAGACCCGCGGGCAGGACCTGTTCCCCCAGAAGGTCGCGCGCCCAGGAGGCGCCGCGCGCGATCGCGGTGCCGTTGGTCGCCGACAGGAGATGCCCGATCAGGCCGGAGGAGATGCGCTCGTGATAGATGACGGGCCAGGCGCCGGTCGGCGGCTTCCGCGCGCCGGCGCGGGCGACGGTCCGCTCTCCGGCGATGCGTCCCACCTCCTCGGGATCGGGCAGGTCGGCGGCGTGGGTGCGGCTGTCGCCGTAGTAGTCGCGCTCCATCTTCACGCCCTCGCCCGTGATGGCGACGCATGAAATCCCGTGGCCCGTGCGCGCGTAGCCACCGGAGAAGCCGTTCGTCGCAGCGAGATGCATCCGTCTCCTCGTGAAACCGGCGCCGGCCGAGGAGACCTGCGAGACGCCCTCCACGGCGAGCGCGGCGGCCTCTGCACGCAGGGCGGCCGCCTCGAGTGCGGCGGGATCCGGCTCGGCGCCCGGGTCGGCGAGATCGAGCCCCGAGGCGTCGCGCGTGTCGCTCAACTGGGCGGGGTCCGCGAGACCCACGGTCGGGTCCTCGGGGGCGAGCCGCGCCATTCCGACCGCCCGCTCGGCCATCTCGATGATCGTCTCGGGCCGGGTGTCGGAGGCCGAGACGCAGGCCTGCCGCCGCCCGATCAGGACCCTGAGCCCGATCTCCACGCCCTCGGCGCGCTCGGCCTGTTCCAGCCGCCCGTTCAGCACGTCGACCGAGACCGAGGTTCCGTCCACCACCAGCGCGTCCGCCGCGTCCGCCCCGGCCTTCCGGGCGGCGTCGAGCATGGCTTGCGAGAGCGTGGCGAGATCCGTCATGGGCGCTGTCCTTCGGGCCGGGATGGCCGCAGGCAGGACCTAGGGCCAGCCTGCGAAGGACGCAAGTCGCCGCGCCGTCGCCGCCGCTACCGGAGCGGCACCCCGTTTGCCGTGATCGAACCGTTCTCGAGGAACTGGATCGTCGTCTCCAGCGTGTCCGGTGCGGCCCCGGGCCGCGAGAACATCCCCGCCACGCCGCGTGCCATGCCGGCCTCCTCCGGGCCGATGACGCCCGCTGCCTGCAACTGGTCGAGGAGAGCATTGCCACCTGCGAGCCGGATGTTCGCCGTGCCGACCGGCTGCGGCATCGGCTGCCCCTGCGCGAAGGTGACGTCGGCCGTCCCGGTCAGGGACGTGTCCCCGAAGCTGACCTCCAGTTCCGACACGGTCAGCGAGCGCAATTCGCCGGGGGGCTGCTGGCTTTCCATCGTGGCGGGGTCCATCAGGTCGGCGGTCAGTTGCACCTGCGCCGTCGCGTCGAGGATCAGCGTCAACGGGCTGCGCGGCACGGCGCCGGTCGGATCGATCAACGACCAGACCTCATCGCCCACTTCCAGCTCCCGGTAGCCGAGCCGGACCGCCGCCTCGGACGGCTCCGGTTGCGCGGCGAGCGGAATCGTCAGCGAAAGCTCGCTGCCCGAGGCCGTGGCCGAGACCGGCACGGGGATGTCGCTGCCCGAGACCTCCATCTCGATATCCTCGGCCGAGATGGCGTAGCCGAGCGCCTCCTCGGAGAATCCGATGCCGAAGGTTCCGCCGGCATTGGCGTAGGACAGGTCGAAGTCCTCCTCGGGGCTGTCGAACGACATGTCGAACCGGATGCCGTCATGGGCGGTGGTTGCGTCCAGTTCGAACCCCTCCGGCAGCCCGTCCGCCGTCTGCTGCAGGGTCGCCAGTGCCACGATCGTGCCCGATGCCGCCGAGGTCATCGCGCCCGTGGCGAAACTGGCCTTGACCTGCCCCTCCTCGCCCGGCGGCGGCGTGATGTCGAAGCGTCCGGCGACGCTTCCGACGCTGCTCTCGCTGTCGAAGCGCTGGTCGGGCGTGCCCGGCGCGCCCACGAGGTCGTAGGTCGCTGCCACGTCACGGGCGACGATCTCCATGTCGATCTCGGGCACGGGCTCGCCCCGGTCGCTGGAGATCGCGCCGTCGGTGACGGTCAGGGACGTGGCGGAATAGGCGTAACTGCGCGCGTCTGGCGGGCCGGCGACGGTGATGCCGAGGTCCTCGTGGTTCAGCAGGATCTCGAGCGTCACGTTCCCGCCGCTCTCCTCGTCGGGAAACGTCAGCGACAGCGTGTAGGGTTCGGAGATCTCCACGGACAGCGTGCCGTCTGCCTGCTCGACCAGCGCCACACGCTCGACGCGGCCGACGCTGAGCGTCCCGTCCTGGTCGATCCGCGTGGTCAGGCCGGTCAGGACCAGCCCGTCGGCCGTTTCGGTGACGTCCGCGCTTATCTGCTGGCCGGTGGCGGCGGAGGCCGCTTGCCACTCGGCCCAGATGTCCTCGGCGGCGACCTGGGCGGTTGCGGGGGCCGCCACGCCGAGCGCGAGCGCGGAGATGCAGCAGGATAGGCGTGTCATGGCGAAATGGCTCCGTGGTCGGAATGGATTTGCGCGGATGTTCTGCCCGGCGGTTTGCCGGGTCAACCCGCAAGGCTGAAACGAGGTCCGGAAAAAGCGGTGGCTCCGCCGCCGCGGGAGCGCTAGGCGTGACGGCGGGACGCAACGGCCAAGGGAGGCGGTGCATATGCGAAGCTTCGACCTGACGGGACGCACGGCGCTGATAACGGGGGCGAGCCGGGGGATCGGCGCGGCCGCTGCCCGTGCATTCGCCGCACAGGGGGCGAACGTCGTGCTCGTGGCGCGCGGCCGCGACCGGATCGCCGAGCTCGCCGGCGAGATCGGGGAGCGTGCGCTGGCCGTGCCCTGCGACGTCACCCGCTACTGGGAGGTGGAGGCGGCAGCCAACGCCGCCGCGCGCTCGTTGAACGGGGTGAACGCCTCATATCCCCAATCCATGATGATCACATCATCCGGGAGTTGTGCCAGTCGCTCCGGATAGATGGTAACCAGGTCACCGGCCATCATCATCCGTGATCCACGTGAGGCAAGAAGCGCGTGAACCTTGGCCGCGTAGTTCAGGTAGAG
>CAZUVG010000367.1:0-3664 GCA_964623765.1 uncultured Roseicyclus sp. | reverse complement strand
GCTGATGGAAAACGTCATTCTCGTCGTCCACCTGATCCTCGCGATCTGCCTCATCGGGGTCGTGCTGCTTCAGCGTTCCGAGGGAGGCGGACTCGGAATGGGCGGCGGCGGCGGCGTCATGACGGGACGCCAGGCGGCCACCGCGCTCGGCAAGCTCACCTGGGCCTTCGCAATCGCGTTCCTGGCCACCTCCATCACGCTCACCGTACTCGCCGCGCAGAACTCGTCGACCGGATCGGTGCTCGACCGCGTCGGCGGGGGCACTGCACCCGTGGAAGACGACGCCGGCGGCCCGGCCCTGCCACCCGCGAGCGACCTGCTGCCACCACCGTCGAGCGACGCGCCGGTGCTTCCCCCACGTGCGGACTGACGCCTGAAGCCTGGTGGCCGGACGTCACAAATCTGGGGCGTCTTGCGATGTGCTCAACATCATGTAGCGGGACGTATTGCGGCCCGTTTCCGAATCCTGATACGCTCAAATCCCGTGGTTGACGAAATCGGCACAGGCCCGGCGCAGCATCGGACGGCCTGACACGGGGAGACCAGACGGTAAATGGCGCGTTTCATCTTCATCACCGGCGGGGTGGTCTCGTCGCTCGGCAAGGGTCTTGCCTCGGCGGCGCTCGGCGCGCTTCTGCAGGCCCGCGGCTACACCGTCAGGCTTCGCAAGCTCGACCCCTACCTGAACGTGGATCCGGGCACGATGTCGCCCTTCGAGCATGGCGAGGTTTTCGTGACCGACGACGGGGCGGAGACCGACCTCGACCTCGGCCATTACGAGCGGTTCACCGGGGTGGCGGCGCGCAGGACGGACAGCGTCAGTTCCGGCCGCATCTACTCCAACGTTCTGGAGAAGGAGCGGCGGGGCGACTACCTCGGCAAGACGATCCAGGTCATCCCGCACGTCACCGACGAGATCAAGGACTTCATCCGCATCGGCGAGGACGAGGTCGACTTCATGCTGTGCGAGATCGGCGGCACGGTCGGCGATATCGAGGGCCTGCCCTTCTTCGAGGCGATCCGCCAGTTCGCGCAGGAGAAGGAGCGCGGGCAGTGCATCTTCATGCACCTGACCCTCCTTCCCTACATCAAGGCTTCGGGCGAACTGAAGACGAAGCCCACGCAGCACAGCGTGAAGGAACTGCGCTCGATCGGACTCGCACCCGACATCCTCGTCTGCCGATCCGAGGGGCCGATCCCGGCGAAGGAGCGGGAGAAGCTCGCGCTGTTCTGCAACGTGCGCCCCGATGCCGTGATCGCGGCGCAGGACCTCGCCTCGATCTACGAGGCGCCATTGGCCTACCACCGCGAGGGGCTCGACCAGGCCGTGCTCGATGCCTTCCGGATCAGCCCCGCGCCCAGGCCCGACCTGCGGCGCTGGGAGGACGTGGCGGACCGCATCAACAACCCCGAAGGCGAAGTGCGGGTGGCCATCGTCGGCAAGTACACGCAGCTCGAGGATGCCTACAAGTCGATCGCCGAGGCGCTGACCCACGGTGGCATGGCGAACCGCGTGAAGGTGAAGGCAGACTGGATCGACGCGGAGATCTTCGAACGCGAGGACCCCGCGCCCTATCTCGAGGAATTCGACGCCATCCTCGTACCCGGCGGTTTCGGCGAGCGGGGAACGGAGGGCAAGATCAAGGCGGCCGAGTTCGCGCGCACACGGAACGTTCCCTATCTCGGGATCTGCCTCGGCATGCAGATGGCGGTGATCGAGGCGGCGCGGAACCTCGCGGAACTGGGCGACGCGGGGTCCGAGGAATTCGACCACGAAGCGGGACAGAAGCGCTTCACTCCGGTGGTCTACCATCTCAAGGAATGGGTGCAGGGCAACTACAAGGTCACGCGCAGGCAGGACGACGACAAGGGCGGCACCATGCGCCTCGGCGCTTACGACGCGGTGCTGAAGGAAGGCTCCCGCGTGGCGGAGGTCTATGGCGGCACCGGAATCGAGGAGCGTCACCGTCACCGCTACGAGGTGGACATAAAGTATCGCAACGCGCTGGAGGAGAAGGGGCTCGTCTTTTCCGGCATGTCCCCGGACGGTCGCCTGCCCGAGATCGTCGAGGTGAAGGATCACCCGTGGTTCATCGGCGTGCAGTTTCACCCCGAGCTGAAGTCGAAGCCTTTCGAGCCGCATCCGCTGTTCCGCGACTTCATCCGCGCTGCGAAGGACAACTCTCGGCTGGTCTGAAGGCTGGGCGCCTGCTCCGCGCGGCCTACTCCGCCGCGTGACGCAAGGCGCCCTTTACCTCGTCGCGGACGATGGACGCGATAAGTTCCGCGTCGTCCGTGGTGAAGGTCAGCGGCAGGCGCATGTCCATCAGCCCCGCGAGGATCGAGTCCGTCCTCGGCAGGCGCTGCGGCCCGGTGTAGCGCCAACTGTCGTAGCGGGAAGTGAAGGCGACGGGCTCGGCCGCGCCGAACCACTTGAGTTCGACCCCCCGCGCCGCGCAGCGTTCCACGAAACCCCTGATCTGCGCCTCGGAGAAGGCGGGGAGAAGAAACTGGATCGACGATCCGACGATGCGCTCGCGCGGGTCGCGCTCGATCACCTTGAGGCCCGGCAGGTTCCTCAATCCCTCTTCCACCGTCCGGTAGAGCGCGTTCCAGCGGTCCACACGGGGCGCGAGGTCCGCAAGCTGCACCCGCAGGATCGCGGCCCGCAGGTGATCCATCCGGCCCGAGACGTTGGGCGTCTCGAACCTGACCTTTTCGAATGTCTCCACGGGGGGCCGCGCCGTGTGCCGGGGATAAAGCATGTAGCTTCCCGACAGGAGGATCGCTCGCGCCATCACGTCCGGATCATCCGAGACGATCAGGCCGCCCTCGCCCGAATTGATGTGCTTGTAGGTCTGGGTGGAGTAGCAGCCGACGCGCCCGTGCCGCCCGGAGGGCACCCCGTTCCACGCCGCCCCCATCGTGTGGGCACAATCCTCGATTACCTCCAAGCCAAGCGCGCTGCAGACCTCAGTGAGCCGGTCCATGTCGCAGATGTGCCCGCGCATGTGGCTGAGCAGGAGCACCCGCGACCCGCTCGCCCGCGCCTTCTCGGCGAGGTCGTCGATGTCGATGGTCAGCGCCTCGGTCGTCTCGACGAAAACGGGCTCCGCCCCGACGCTCGCGATGGCGCCCGGCACGGGTGCGAGGGTGAAGCCGTTCGACAGTACACGGTCGCCGTGCCCCACGCCCATGGCCCGGAGCGCGCAGGACATGGCATAGCCGCCCGAGGCCACGGCAAGGCAGTACTTCGACCCCGTATAGGCGGCGAACTCCTCCTCCAGCAGGGCCACCTCGCCCGCCTCGCCCGGCGCAAGGTTGTAGCGGTGCAGCCGACCCGAGCGCATGACCGCAACCGCCGCCTCGATCGCCGCATCGGGGATCGGCTCCTGCTGGGTAAAGCTGCCGGTGAAGACCGTCTTCGTCATGGCCCGCACATTCCGAGCCGGCCCGCGGCCGGTCAAGCCCGAAAGCCGCCCTCGGGCAGCAATCGGTCCACGAGCGGCGCAAGCTCGTCGAAATGGGCAAGGAGCGCGTCCGGTTGCAGGCGCGCCACGCCCGCGCCCTCCGGGCCGAAGGTGACCAAGGCGCAGGGCACCCCGGCGGCGCGCGCCGTCTCGCGGTCCGTCACGGTGTCGCCGACCAGGAAGGACCGTTCGTG
>CAZUVG010000366.1:0-3667 GCA_964623765.1 uncultured Roseicyclus sp. | reverse complement strand
GCAGGGTGAGGGGGGCGAGGATGGGGCCCTCGGCAATGCCGTCGCCCTTGTGGCCGAGCCTTTGAATCGTGATCTCCATGGCGCGGGGATAACGCCAAACGCGCGGCGCGGGAAGCGGTTACGGCGCGGCGACCGCCGGGGTGAAGGCGTAGCCCTCGGGCGAGAGGAGGGTCGCCTCGCGCAGGCCGTGGGGCTTGTCGGCGGGGTGTTCCAGCACCGTGTGGCCGGCGGCCTCGGCTTTTGCGACCGCCACATCCGGGTCGATCCCGAAAAGGTAGAGCTGGGCAGCCGCGCCGCGCGGCGCCGTTTCAGGGACAAGGCCAAGCAGTGGGTGGGCGCCATAGGTGCCGTCAGCGTGCAACTGCATCATCATCCCACCGTGACGGACAATGGCGAAATCGCCCGACAGGCGGTGGACGGAGAGGCCGAAGACCTGCGCGAGAAAGGCCGCCAGCAAACGCACATCCGGGGACAGCAGGTTGACGCCGATGCCGGTCAGGCTGCGGCCGAATTCTTCGGGGGAAACGGTTTCAAGGTCCATGCGCGCCATTTCACTCGGCCTTACCTTGTTGCTGCGTGTTTTCTCGGACTGTGTGAGACTGAGAGAGCACGGGTGGCGTGGGTATGGGTGTCACTCTGGCTGCCTTCAAAGGCTCCAGCCGCTGTTCCGCCCACGTCGCCAACTCGGTTCGACTGCTGATTGCTCGATGCCCTCGATGGCTGTGTAAGGCGATGACGGCGAGACCGGGAGTGCGCGAAGATGGAGGGTTGCACAGGAGGATTGAAGCATGCCCGTTTTTGTCGGCATCGACGTGGCCAAGGAGACCCATTGGGTCATCGCCGTCGATGAACAGGCCCGCATCGTCCATGATGGCGCGGTCGTGAACGATCAGGCCGCCCTCGTGGCACTGGCCCAGAGTCTCAAGGCGCTCGGCGATGAGGTCATCGTCGCCCTGGATGTCACGGGCTCCATCGCAACCTTCCTCGAAGCGGTGCTCGCGGGCGCGGGTCTGGCGCTCGTCCATGTACCCGGGATCGCGGTCAACCGCGCCGGACAGGGCTACGCCGGGGGAGAGCGCAAGTCCGATCCGCGCGATGCGCGCACCATCGCCGACCTCGCGCGCACGCGTCCAGGGTTGCGCCCGATCCTGCGCGACGACGCCACGACTGTCGCGCTGCGCCTTCTGGTTTCGCGCCGGGGCGATCTGGTCGTGGACCAGACTCGCCGCCTGTCGCGGTTGCGGCAACTTCTTTCCCAGGTACATCCCGGACTGGAACGGAGGCTCGACGTCACGAAGAAGGCCCCCATTGCGCTTTTGACCCGCTACGTTACACCCTCCGAGATCCGCGCCGCCGGTGCCCGACGGATCGCAGCCCACCTCGATCGCACCCCGCACCTGCGCGATACCCGGGCGCTCGCCGACGAGGTTGTCGGGATCGCAAAGACCCAGACCATCGCCGTGCCGGGCGAGGCGATCGCCGCCGAGCTGATCCGCGAGCTGGCGACCGAAGCCTCCGCCGCAAAAACCCGGATCGCGGCTATCGACCGGGAGCTCGAAGCGTTGCTCGCCGTCCACCCTGACGGCGCCCTCATCCGTTCGCTGCCGGGGATGGGGGTGGTACTTGCGGCAGAATTCCTGGCTCATCTCGGAACGATCCAACGCTTTCATTCGGCGGACGCGCTGGCCGCAGCCGCGGGTCTCGCCCCGGTTCTCCGCCAGTCCGGACGCAGCCGCACGCTTCGCCGCGCCACGGGTGGAGACAGGGCGCTCAAGCGCGCCCTGTTCCAGAGTGCCTTCTGCGCGGTGATGACCCGCGATCCCGTCTCGCTCGCATACTACCAGCGCAAGCGACGAGAAGGAAAACTCCACACACAGGCCATCATCGCCCTCGCACGAAGACGCGTCACCGTGCTTTGGGCAATGCTCAACTCCAGACAGCCGTACTGCCCTGCACAAAAGGCGGCTTGACTGCAGCATTACTCAGCGGTTTCGCGGTCATGGACCTCCCAGCCGACGATCTTCCGGCTGAAGATGTCGACGATGAGGTAGAGGTAGAAAAAGGATCCGGCGATTGGTCCGGGCAGCCACGTGATGTCCCAACTCCAGACCTTGCACGGCGCCTCGGCCTCGAAGCTGGTGGGCGGCTTGCGGCGCGTGGCCGGACGGGCACGACCGCGGCGATGGTTCAGGCCGCGCTCGCGCAACACCCTGTAAAAACTGGATTCCGACGCGATGTAATCGCCGCGGTCAGCCAGCCGAGGCACGATCTGGCTGGGCGGCAGGCTGGCGAACTCCGGCGTGTTGCAGGTGGCGATGATCTCGTCGCGTTCCGCCTCGCTGAGCCGGTTCGTCGGCGACGGCCGGTCCGCAGACGGACGACGGTCCTCGCAGATCCCACCTTCGGGGTCCTGCCAGCGTCGCAGCGTGCGCGGGTTCAGGCCAAGGGCAGCGCAAGCGGCTGTGAACCGGGCTCCGGCTGTTACGGCCTCGTCGATGAGGGCTGCAATATCTCGGCGATCTTGAGCAGGCGTCATTCCTCCGCGCCTCCCTCCGGGCCCCAGATCGCCTCGGCTTCTTTTCGCAGGATCATCAGCGCGGCGGCCTCGGCCAGGGCTTTTTCCTTGCGCGCCAGTTCCCGCTCGAGCTGCTGCACCCGCTTGTTGGCGTCCCGTGTTTCCCGCGCGTTCTGGCGGGACGCCGCCCGCTCCCAATCGTTGGCCCGTGCGCAGGCCTCCCGCCAGACAGCCAGCTGATCGGCATAGATGCCGCGGCGCCGACAGTATTCGCCAAGCTCCGCTTCGTTCAGTGACGCCGTCTCGATCACCGCCGAAAGCTTGTCCTCGTAGCTCCAGCCCTCCGGACCTGCCTTGGCGTCGGGTAGAAACTGCCCCTTCGCCCGCGCCTCAGCCCGCCACTTCGAAAGCGTCGCCACGCTGATCCGCTCCTCCTTGGACAGCCGGCCCAAGGGTATGTTGTTCGGCGGCAGCATCTTCGCGAGCACCGCCGCCTTCCGTTCCGGTGAGTACGCCACTTCGTCGTCCTGTCCCGCCCGCCTCAGGATACACTTTCTGCATCAGAGCGGGCGACAACTTCCCTGACAGAGGGGGGCCCTGGTTGATCGGCAGGTAGCCGATCTCGTCGACGATCAGGAGCGAGGCGCGGGTATGGAAGTGGATCTTCTCCGCCAGCCGGCCCTCCCTCTCGGCCTGGCTCAACGCTTCGATCAGTTCGGCAAGGCTCGCTCGATAGACGCTCCTGCCGGCCTTGACGGCGGCGACCCCAAGCGCAGTGGCCAGGTGGCTCTTGCCGGTGCCGGGTGGGCCAAGGAAGTGAACGACCTCGGCCCGTCGGATGAAGTCGAGCTGGGCCAGGGCTGCGATCCGCTCGCGGTCGAGCGAGGGCTGGAAGCTGAACTCGAAGCCCTCCAGCGTCTTCACGGGCAGGAGCTTTGCGGTGCGCAGGGCGACATCGATCCGGCGCGTCTCCCGCGTGGCGTATAGGTTTTTGTGCGTCAGCCCGAAACCGCGCAACGCTCGCCAGACAGTGCCGCAGTGGACGTGGATACCATGGGTCTCCGCGAGGTCGGCCACCAGTTCGTCGAGCGTAATGTCGCCCCTTGCCGTAACTCGGCCCTCGATCCAGCCCGTCACGCCTGCCAGCTTGCC
>CAZUVG010000365.1:0-3685 GCA_964623765.1 uncultured Roseicyclus sp. | reverse complement strand
CGATCACCGCGATCCTGACGCCGCCGCGCTCGAAGAACTCGTAGGGCTTGAAGCGTTCGGCCGGCTCGTCCCACATCGCGTCGAAGACGTTCTGGCCCATTGCGGCAAAGGGCAGCCCGTCGATGATCTCGTGGATGCGGTCCTGGCCCAGCGTGAACTCCCAGTGGAAGGTCATCGCGTCGGGGCGCAGCTTGTTCATCACGTTGACGACGTCCTGGCCCTCGGTCTGGTAGCAGGTGTAGCTGCCGTGCCAGGTGTCGCCGCCGTCGAGCAGCAGCGCGTCGGGCCGCTCGGCGCGGATCGCGTTCACCACGGTGGCCACGCGATCCATGCCGCCCATCCTGCCATAGGTCCGCGCCAGTGCGGAGAAATCGTTGTAGGTCAGCGCGTAATGCGACGGGCTTCCATCGTCGATCCCATAGAGGCGACGGAAATCCGCACCGGTGATGTGCGGCACCTCGCCCTTGTTGGGGCCGACGCCGAGGTTGACCGAGGGCTCGCGGAAATAGATCGGCTTGAGCTGCGCGTGAATGTCGGTGATGTGGATCAGCGACACGTTGCCGAAGCGGTCGAACTCCAGCAGCTGGTCCTGCGTGAGCGCCTGCTGCGCGGCAAGGCGCGACCAGTTGCCGAAGCCCGAGGCGCCCAGAAGCGCGGAGGCAGCCATGCTCGCTTGCAGGAAATCGCGGCGGGAGATCATCGGGAGGGACTCCAGTCTTCGTGCGTCAGGGTGAGGGGGAACAGCCCCCTCCCGCCCGGGGCGGAAGGGGATATGCCGTGCCGGCCTGTCATGTCGTCAGTTGCGGACAGAGGGCCCTTCGACCGACAGCCCGTTGCCGCGCGAGGCGACATAGAGCTGAAGCGCCACGAAGTCCTCGCTGCCGATGTCGTAGGGGACACCGCGGGTGTCGCGGATGCAGCCCTTGAAGCGGTTGTGCTGCGAGACCAGGTTGGCCTGCTTCAGCCGGTAGACCGGAAAGCCGTTGGTCTGGCCCTGGCTGAGGTGGTCCGCGCGAACGTAGTTGTCGTAGTTGTCCTCGTGACAGTTCGCGCAGGCAAGCTCGAGCTGGCCGTAGCGGGTGTAGTAGATTTCCTTGCCCCGCTCCCAGGCATCGCTGACCGGGCCGTCGATCGCCACGTCCACGGTCATCCCGCGCGAGACCGAGGCGATCAGTGCCGTCATGTTGCGCATCGGCTGGCTGTTCCAGCCCCAGGCCTCTGCGCCCATCCGTTCGGTCCGGCAGTCGTTGACATACATCTCCGCCGTGTAGACCTCGCCCTTCTCCTCGTTCCACTTGGGCAGCTGGGCGCGCAGGCCTTGCAGCGACTCGGGCTCATTGTGGCAACTGGCGCAGGACTGGCCCGCGTCCCCTTCGACCGTGTTCCAGGCATCGCGGCCCTGATCGGCGAAGATCATGCCCGGATTGTCGAAATCGTCCATCTGCAGCGCCTGGGTGTCTTCCGTGCGGAAGGTCCAGCCCGAGCGGATCGTGCGCAAGCCTTCAAGGTGCTCGGGCGCCTCCGTCTCGGTCACCATCTCGATCTCGCCGTTGACGACAAGCTTGGCGTCCGGGTCGGCCATGCCGACCGCCGGCGCAAGCATCGAGAGCGCGGCGGCAGCCGCCATTGTTCTGAATGTCATTCCTGCTCCTCCCTTGGGGCCGCCCCGCGCGGGTCGCGCGAGGCGGATCTGCCTGGGGCCGCGGGGCGCGCACGCCCGCGGTCAGCCGACCTCGACAGTGGCCTTTTCCTCGTAGACGGAGCCGTCGTCGTCGTACCAGGTGAAGACGAACTCGCCTGCCTCGGGGATCGTCGCCTCGAACTCGAAGTAGGGGTTGGTCGAGATCGCGGGCTCCATCGTGACGTCCACCACGTTCTGACCGTTGTAGTCGCAGGTGAAGCGGTTGATGATCGAGCGCGGGATCGTGTTGCCCTGGCTGTCCTTGCGCTGACCCGATTCCATCGGGTGGCTGATCAGCGTCTTCAGAACCACCACCTCGCCGGCCGAAGCCGAGCGCGGGGCGCGGACGCGGGCCTTGACGTTCTCTGCCATGTCTCAGTCCTCCTGTTCGCTCAGCCGCCGCAGCCGCCGATGGTCACTTTCACCTCCTTGGAGGTGCGCGCGAAGCTGCCGTCGGCCATCTTCGCGATGGCGACGACATCCTGCGTGCCGGCAAGCCGGATGCGGGTGCTCGCGCTCGACGCGCCGGCCAGCGGGCCGAAGTTGAAGGTGGCCACCGGCGGGGTCGGGTTGCCGGCCGCCAGCACCATGATCGCGCTCGCGCCCTCGGCCGATACGGTGATCGGCACCGTGTTGCCGTTCTCTGCGATCTCGGGGGCGTCGAGCGTCACGCCGCCCTCGGCCACGTCCGCGCCGCCGGTGAACTCGTTGACGAGTTCGTCCACCGTGGCGGCGAAGCTCTGCGCAGGCAGCAGGGTCAGCGCCGCGGCGCCGGCGCCCAGCGCCAGTGTCTCACGTCTGGTGAAATCCATCATCATCCTCTCCTTGATGGTCCGGGCCGCCCGCGGCTCAGTCTTCCCAATGCAGGGTGGACAGGAACGCCACCACGTCCTCGACGTCCTGTGCGGACAACAGCGGCGGCAGCGGTTCCTCGGCGGGCTTGCTGGTGAAGGCCACGCCCGGGCGGATATAGCCCGAGGTCTTGTAATAGGACGGCATGATCGTGCCCTGGTATGTTTTCTTGGCGTCCACGATGATGCCGCGCAGCTCTGCCGCGTTCCAGCGATCCGCGACGCCGTCGAGCGGCGGGCCGACCTCGCCGTGGAAGGGCGCGTAGTCCAGTGCGCCGACCACATGGCAAGAGATGCAGTTTCCCTCGGCGCGCGTGATCATGATCTGCTCGCCGCGGGCGGGATCGCCCGGCGTAGAAGTCAACGGCTCCGCAACGTCACCGTATTCGCCGAACGTCACCTCCTGCGGCGGCACCATGTCGGCCGCCTGCGCCGCGCCGCCCAGCGCCAGCGCGCCTGCTGCGAGGACCGTTCCGATCGTTCTCATGTTTCCTCCCTTGGCTTGCCGGCCGTGGGCCGACCGCTCGCTTTGCATACCGTAGGGCACGGAGCACGCCCCACGCAACAACAAATTCGCAGACATGAATAGCATTGCGTCTGCCTGCACGGCCTCATTCGGCCTGTCCGCTGGCCCGCTCCTCGATCATGCGGGCATGGTAGCGCTGGAAATCTTCCTCGCTATCAAGCTCATAACGTTTCTCGTCCACCCAGGTCAGCATGTCCAGCACGGTCTGCCAGCCGAAGGCACCCGGCATCGTGGCGACTGCCGCCTGCGGCGCGGTCGCGTCCCCGGCCACGTCCTCGGGCAGGAACATCAGCGTGGGGGTGAACAGAATCCCCCATTTCCGCGCCATGTCCTTTTCGCTGCGCACGTCGCCGTCGAGGTCCACGACCTCGAGATCGCCGTGCAGGTTCAGCTGCACCACGAAGTAGTTCTCGTCCAGGTAGTCCGCGACTTCCTCGCGCGGAAAGACTTCCTTGTGCATCTTGGTGCAGTAGATGCAGCCGCGCTGCTCGAAGATGATGGCGAAGCGCTTGCCCTGCGCGCGCGCCTCCTCCAGATCGCCGCGCAGGTCCATGAAGGTCTGCGCCATCCACGGCGCCTTGTGCAGCCCGTCGTCCCCGATCCGGGGCTCCGCGCCCGCGGGCAGGG
>CAZUVG010000364.1:0-3709 GCA_964623765.1 uncultured Roseicyclus sp. | reverse complement strand
GCGGGATCATGTCCGTCACCGGCGCGCCCGAAGGGCAGCCGCAGAAGGTGGGCGTCGCCGTCACCGACATCCTGACCGGGCTCTATTCCGTCAACGCCATTCTCGCCGCGCTGCACCTGCGCGAGAGGACGGGGCAGGGGCAGCACATCGACATGAGCCTGCTCGACGTCGCCACCGCCTTCATGTCGAACCAGGCGATGAACTACCTGACGACGGGAGAGGCGCCGAGGCGGATCGGCAACGCTCACCAGAACCTCGCGCCTTACCAGGTCTTCGACTGCGCCGACGGCTGGATCATCATCGCCACCGGCAACGATGCGCAATACGGGCGGCTGTGCGGACTGCTGGGGCTGGAGGACATGGCCGAGGCGCCGGAGTTCCTGACCAACGCCGACCGGATCGCGCACCGGGAGGAGATGACGCGGCGCCTGACGGGGGCCACGCGGACATGGTCGAAGGTCGACCTGCTTTCGGCATGCGAGGCCAAGGGCGTTCCGGCGGGACCGATCAACGATCTGGCGGAGGTCTTTGCCGATCCGCAGGTGATCGCGCGGGGCACACGGCTGGAACTCGACGGCGTGCCGGGCGTGCGGCCGCCCTTCCGCTTCTCCGGGGCGGAGGTGCGGCTGGAGCGGCCCGGGCCCAGGCTCGGCGAAGACGACGCGCTGGAGGGCTGGGAGTAGGGCGTGACAGCTCGCACCGTTCGAAACGGATTGCGGGACAAGGCACGCCCTACGCGAAAATCCGGTCGAGCGCCTCGTCGAGTCGCTGCCAGTCGTCGATACGCAGGCGCACCGGCACCGTCATCACCTGCGGTCTGAGCGCGGGAGAGAGGCGCACCGCGTCCTTCTCCGTCGTGACCACCTGCGCACCCAGTCCGGCGGCCTCGCGCAGCATCCGCGTCATCAGCGCGCCCGACAGCGGCTGGTGGTCGGAAAGGGCATGCGTTGCTCGCAGGTCGGCGCCCATATCGCGCAGCGTGGCAAAGAACTTCTCCGGGTGGCCGATGCCAGCGAAGGCAACGAGCGGCATACCGGTGAGTGGAAGGCCCGTCGGCAGCGGCTCGAGACGCCCGGTCAGCAGCGGGCAGGGAATGTCGCCCCCGTGCTGCGCCGCGAACCGGGCCTGCGCCGCCTCGGGCCCGATCGAGAGGACGAGATCCGCCCGGACGAGGCCGGTCGCCACGGGCTCGCGGAGGGGACCGGCGGGCAGGACGCGGCCGTTGCCGAAGCCACGGGTGGCGTCGACGACGACGAACGAGAGATCGTGGGCGAGCGTTGGGTTCTGGAATCCGTCGTCGAGCAGGACGGCCTGCGCCCCCGCCTCGACCGCCGCCTGCGCCCCGGCGAGCCGGTCCTTCGCGACCCATGTCGGCGCGAAGGCCGCCAGGAGGAGCGGTTCGTCCCCGACCTCCTCCGCGCGATGGCGGCGCTCGTCGACGCGCACCGGACCCTCCAGCGCCCCGCCATGGCCACGCGTGACCACATGCACCGCGACGCCCCGGTCCGCCAGCCGCTCGGACAGCGCGATGGCCGTCGGCGTCTTGCCCGTGCCGCCCGCGTTCAGGTTGCCGACGCAGATCACAGGAACGCCCACGCGTGCCCTGTCCCCACGCGCGAGCCTGCGCTCCGTTCCGGCCGCGTAGAGCGCCCCGAGCGGCGACAGAAGCGCCGACGCGAGCCCCGGGGGACGATACCAGAACATCGGCGCCCGCATCACCGCGCGCCCGCGTCGAGCCTGTCGAGGATCATCGCGAGCGCCCGGTCCGTCACCTCGGCGCCCGCCGAGACGACGTCCCACGCCGCACCCGCCATCGCCGCGGCCCGATCGGGACTCAGAAGCTCGTGCACCGCCTCCGAGAGCGTGTCCGGCCCCGAGACGAGCCGCGCGGCCTTTGCCCCTGTCAGCCGCTGGTAGATGTCGACGAAGTTGGTGACGTAGGGCCCGTGCAGGATGGCCGAGCCCAGTGCGGCGGGCTCGAACGGATTGTGCCCGCCGATCGGCTGCAGCGATCCGCCGACGAAGCTGATCGGCGATATGCGATACCACAGGCCCAGTTCGCCCATCGTGTCGGCGAGATACACCTGCGCGTCGGACTCAGGCGTCTCGCCGGCGGCCCGCCGGTTGAAGCGCCATCCCTCGACGTGGAGTGCCTCCGCCAACTCGTCGCCGCGGACCGGGTGTCGGGGCACGAGGATCAGGAGTAGCCGAGGATTCGCCTTCAGCGCGAGATCGTGCGCCTCGAGCACGATCCGCTCCTCCCCGTCGTGCGTCGAGGACGCCAGCCAGACCGGCCGCCCGCCGAGTGCCGCGGCCATCTCGCGTCTCTCCTCCTCGTCGCAGGGCAGCGCGGCGGAGCCTTCCTTCAGCGTGCCCGCCACTTCCATCCGCTCTGCCGGCATCCCGAGGCGGCGGAGATACATCGCCGTGATGTCGTCCTGCACCATCGCATGCTCGAAGCGCGAAAGCAGGCTGCGCGCCATGCCGCGCAGGAAGCGCCAGCGGTCGTGGCTGGTCTTCGACATGCGCGCGTTGACGATGACCATTGGAATGCCGCGGCCGTCCGTCTCGCAGATCAGCGCGGGCCAGAGTTCGCTCTCGCACCAGATCGCCAGGTCGGGCCGCCAGTGGTCGAGAAAGCGGGTGACGAAGGCGCGGGCGTCGAGCGGGATGTACTGGTGAAAGGCCCCATCGGGCAGCCTCTCGGCCATGACTCCGGCGGACGTGACGGTGCCGGTGGTGACAAGGACGTGGACGTCCGGCCGTTCCTCCCTGATGCGGCGGATCAGTTCGACCAGTGCGAGGCTTTCACCCACGGAGGCCGCGTGGAACCAGATCAGTCGCCCCGCGGGACGCGGCAGGCCCGCCTCGCCGCGCCGCTCGGCGATGCGGGCGGCATCCTCCTTGCCCTGATTCAGGCGCTGGTCGAGCTTGCGCTCGGCATAGGCCCTTCCCCCGTGGCCCGACCAGGCGAGGTAGAGGCCGAGTGCGATCGAATTGCCCATGCGCCGCCGTCCCGGATCGAGAAATCTGCACCGGGTTGCAGCCCGGACGCGCGCGCAACCTACGGGAACGCCGCGCCCGGTCAAGCGGCCTCCTAGAGGTTGAGCCTCTGCCGCAGCAGCCCCGCGTGCAGGCCCGGCGGCGCGGCCATCACGCCCTTCGCTTTGGGCAAAACGGCGTTGAACCAGTGCGTCTCGCCGCGCCCGTCCGTGACCGTGCCGCCGGCCTCCCGCACCAGGATGTCGCCCGCCGCAATGTCCCATTCCCAGGTGTCGCGGAAGGTGACCATCCCGTCGAAGCGCCCCTCGGCCACCAGCGCCATGCGGTATGCGAGCGAGGGCCGGTAGACCCGCGCGAAGGGCGGCAGGCCGCCCGGCCAGTGCTTGGGCTGGACGTTGGGCTTCGTCGCGAGGACCTGTGCGCCTTCCGCCCCGTGCGCCGGAGAGACCCGGACGGGCGCGCCGTTCAGCGTGGCGCCCGCGCCACGGGCGGCGGCGTAAAGCCGGTCCTTCATCGGCAGGTAGACGACGCCGGCCACGATCTCCCCCGCCTCGGCCACGGCGAGGGAATGGGCGAAGCTCGGCTCGCCGTCGATGAAGGCGCGGGTGCCGTCGATCGGGTCGACGATGAAGACCCGCTCGCAGGCCAGGCGCGTGCGGTCGTCGTCGGTCTCCTCGGACAACCAGCCGTAGTCCGGCCGCGCGGC
>CAZUVG010000363.1:0-3713 GCA_964623765.1 uncultured Roseicyclus sp. | reverse complement strand
ACGTCTGCGACATCTTCCACGACACGCCCTATTTCGTCGACATGAAGCCCGGCGGCCAGTTCGTGGCCAAGGACCTCTACGAGGCGGGCGGCGTCCCGGTGGTGATGAAGGAGCTTCGCAAGATCGGACTCATGCACGAGGACTGCATGACCGCCACGGGCCGCGTCATGGGCGAGGAACTCGACCTGATCGAGCGCGAGGCCGACGGCCGCGTGATCTACCCGGCGGCGGAGCCCATCACCAAGACGGGCGGAGTCGTGGGGCTGAAGGGCAACCTCGCGCCCGACGGGGCCATCGTGAAGGTCGCGGGCATCGCCGCCGAGAACCAGGTCTTCACCGGGCCGGCGCGCGTCTTCGAGTGCGAGGAGGATGCCTTCGAGGCGGTCAAGAACCGCGAGTACGAGGAAGGCGAGGTCATCGTGATCCGCAACGAGGGGCCGAAGGGCGGCCCGGGCATGCGCGAGATGCTGGCCACCACCTCGGCCCTGTCGGGGCAGGGCATGGGCAAGAAGGTCGCGCTCATTACCGACGGCCGCTTCTCCGGCGCGACGCGCGGCTTCTGCGTGGGCCATGTCGGTCCGGAGGCGGCCGTGGGCGGGCCGATCGGCCTCGTCCGGAACGGCGACCTTATCACGATCGACGCGATCAAGGGCGAGCTTTCGGTGGCCCTGTCTGAGGAAGATCTGGAGGCCCGTCGCAAGGAATGGTCCGGCCCGCGCGAGACGATCTATGCCACCGGCGCGCTCTGGAAATACGCCCAGCTCGTCGGCGAGGCCCGCTGGGGCGCCGTAACCCATCCCGGCGCCAACGCCGAGAAACATGTCTACGCCGACATCTGACAGGGGACATGCGGGCGCGGCCTTCGTCGCGCTCGCCTTTCTCGCCGGCTGCGTCGGCGGGGGCGGCACCGGCGGCGCGCCGGCCGAGGCCGTGGTGACCTCGGACGCGGTCGTTATCCGCGGCCCGCAGGGCTTCTGCGTCGACGAGACCGCGACGCGGGCCGAGGGTGACACGGCCTTCGTCCTTCTCGGCAACTGCGCCGCGATCTCGGGCTCGCGCCGCGCCGACCAGCCTGCGGTGCCGGTCGTGCTGACCGCGGCGGTCTCGGAGGCCTCCGACGCCGGGTCGATCGCGGAGAGCTTGGGGGATCTCGACGCCTACTTCCGGTCCGAGGAAGGCCGCACCCTTCTAAGCCGTACTCAGGACCCGGACGCCGTCACGGTGATGGAGACGCGGACCGAGGGCGACATGTTCCTGCTCCACGCCGGCGATACCAGCGCCGGGGCCATGGAGGGCGTGCATTCCGACTACTGGCGCGCCTACTTCGACTTAGGCCCGCGCATCGCCACGCTGTCCGTCTTCGCGCTCGAGGATCGTGGCGTCACGGCCGAGGAGAACCTCGCCGCCCTGCGTGGCTTCGCTCAGGCCGTGCTAAGTGCGAACATTGGGGAGGATGCGACCGGAACGCAACGCGTCGCCGAGGAACCGCGCGGTGGCGTGTTTGAAATCGGACTGTTCCGGCGGATCTTCGATTAACCTGTCCGTCGGCTTCGTCGCGTAGAAAAGGACCCGAGTTCGGGACGAGGGGCGATGGGACACCAAGCTGCGGGATGGATGCGCCGGTTCGGATTCGGCATCGGGACGGCCCGCTGGCGCCGCTCTCTCCTGAATGCCGCGCGCCTGCCGGCGTCGACGCTTCGCGACATAACATGGCGGGCGCGCAGGGCAGGTGCCGGGACGGGCGCGGTCGCTGCTGCTGCCGAGTCGCGACTCCTCGAGCGGCTTGACGTCGCGGTGCCCGAGGTGCCGGATGCAGGCTGCGACTGGGCCGCCCGACCCGAACCGTGGTGCGCGCCCATGATCCCGCGCTGCATCGTCGCCCTGCCTTCGCCGACGCGTCTGCCGGGCGGCGTCAGCGTCTTTCACGACGGATGGGAGGCGTCGCCCGCCCTCCGGCAGGACCCGGCGCCCACGGCGGCAGGCGGCGGCGCGCCGTTCGGCCTCGTGCTGGAGGTCTGCGGCTTCGACGGAAGCTTCGTCTCCATCGTCCACGACCTGCCGCCAAAGGCACTGGCGGGGCTCACCAGTGACCATTACCTCGCCGTTCGCCTCGATGCCGAGCGCGAGCGGCCCGTGGAGATCTTCGCGCGGCTGAACGTCCGTCACGGCCCCAACCTCGAGCAGATCGTCCGTCAGGTCGATTTCGGGCGGTCGCCCGGGCTGGCTGAGTTCGACCTTGCCGACACGGCCATCGACGATCGCCGGATCGAGGGCGCTTGGCTCGACCTGATCGTGGAGAGTCCTGCGATGACGCGGATCGCGCTGCAGGACATGGTCGTCCTGCGGGCGCTGCGCGCGCATGTCTGAAGACAAAGGACGCGGCATGGCCGGAGAAACCCTCGTCAGGGGACGCGACGAGGGGCAGCCGGCTGCGCCCCTGCCCACGCGGATCGAGGCGCTGCCGGACGGCAGCGTCGCCACCTCACTCCCGGCGAGGGGCGATACCGCGTCGCGCTGGACCTTCCGGCGGCTGTCGTGTCGTATTGGAACCGTTTACGAGAAGCGACGCTTCCTTGCCGCCAGCAGCTTCAGCCGAAGCGCGTTAAGCTGGATGAAGCCCTGCGCGTCGGTCTGGTCGTAGGTGCCCATGTCTTCCTCGAAGGTCACGTGCGCCTCGGAATAGAGGCTCTGGTCCGACCACCGCGCCACCGTCCGTGCCGCGCCCTTGAAGAGCTTCACGCGCACCGTGCCCGAGACATGCTCCTGGCTCCTGTCGATCAGCGCCTGCAGCATCTCGCGCTCGGGGGAGAACCAGAAGCCGTTGTAGATGAGCTCCGCGTAACGCGGCATGATCGAGTCCTTGAGGTGACCCGCTCCGCTGTCGAGCGTGATCTGCTCGATGCCCCGGTGTGCCTCCAGCAGGATCGTGCCGCCGGGCGTCTCGTAGATGCCTCGGGACTTCATGCCGACGAAGCGGTTTTCCACGAGGTCGAGCCGGCCGACGCCGTGCCGCCCTCCGATCTCGTTGAGGTTCGTCAGGATCGCGGCGGGCGACATCTCGTGCCCGTTGATCGCGACGGCATCGCCCTTCTCGAACGTGATCTCGACGAATTCGGGCGTGTCGGGTGCCGCCTCGGGATCGACCGTGCGCTGGTAGACGTAATCGGGCGCCTCCTCGGCGGGGTTCTCCAGCACCTTGCCCTCGGACGAGGTGTGCAGGAGGTTCGCGTCGACGCTGAACGGCGCCTCGCCGCGCTTGTCCTTGGCGATGGGGATCTGGTGCTCCTCGGCGAACTGCAGCAGCTTCGTCCGGCTGCCGAGATCCCATTCCCGCCACGGCGCGATGACCCGGATCTCGGGGTCGAGCGCGTAGGCCGACAACTCGAAACGCACCTGGTCGTTGCCCTTGCCCGTCGCCCCGTGGGAGACGGCATCGGCCCCGGTCTGGGCCGCGATCTCCACCAGTCGCTTGGAGATGAGCGGACGCGCGATGGAGGTGCCGAGGAGGTAGAGCCCCTCGTAGAGCGCGTTCGCCCGGAACATCGGGAACACGTAGTCCCGGACGAATTCCTCGCGCAGGTCCTCGATGTAGATCTCTTTCACGCCCAGCATCTCGGCCTTGGCGCGCGCTGGCTCCAGTTCTTCCCCCTGGCCGAGGTCGGCGGTGAAGGTCACCACCTCGCAGCCGTATTCCGTCTGCAGCCACTTCAGGA
>CAZUVG010000362.1:0-3736 GCA_964623765.1 uncultured Roseicyclus sp. | reverse complement strand
GCGCGCATCCTCAACATCTTCGAGGGTGCCGCCGAGATCCAGGCACAGGTGATCGCCCGGCGGCTGCTCGGATGAGGCGACCGAAATCTTGACGATCTGACAAGAATCCTTGATTTTGTCAGATCGTCAGGCCATATGGCCGGCACCCCAGCAGGAGGCCGCCCATGACCAGCCCCGTCGTACTTACCGGCATCACCGGCTTCATCGCCAAGCGCATCGCCTTCGACCTGCTGGAGGCCGGCCATGCCGTGCGTGGCTCGGTCCGCGACCTTTCCCGTGCCGACGAGGTGCGCGACGCCCTGCGCCCGCGGCTGAGCGACCCGGCCGCGCTCGACCGGCTGGAGTTCGTGGAACTCGACCTCGGGCAGGACGACGGCTGGGCCGAGGCCATGGCGGGCGCGGGCGCGCTCCTGCATACCGCGTCGCCCTTCCCGCTCGCCCAGCCGAGGGACGAGGGCGAGATCGTCCGTCCCGCCGTCGACGGCACCCTCCGCGCCCTCCGCGCCGCTCAGGCAGCGGGAGTGACGCGCGTGGTGCTCACCTCCTCGGTCGTGGCGGTCGAGGCCACGACGAAGAGCGGCGCCCATACCGAGGAGGACTGGAGCGAGACGGATCACCCCAAGGCCACGGCCTACTACAGGTCGAAGACGCTCGCCGAGCGCGCCGCATGGGACTTCGTCGAGGAGCATCCCGAGATGCAGCTCACGACGATAAACCCCGCGCTGGTCCTCGGCGCGCCGATGGACGGGCGTTACGGCACGTCGCTGTCGGTGATCGAACGGATCCTTTCGGGCAAGGACCCGATGCTGCCGGACGTGGGTTTCGGTATCGTGGACGTCGCCGATATCTCCGCCATGCACGTCGCCGCGCTGGCGCGCCCCGAAAGCGTCGGCCACCGCTTCATCGGCGCGAACGGGACCATGACCATGCCGCGCATCGCCCAGCACCTCGCCGCCCGCCACCCGGACCGGAAGATCGCGACGCGGATCGCGCCGAAGCCGTTCCTGCGGCTTCTGTCGCTGTTCGACCCCTCCATTCGGGCGATCCTCCCCAGCGTGGGCGCCGCGCCACGGTTCGACAACACGAAGGCGCGCGAGATGCTCGGCATCGACTTCGCCGCGCCGCTCGCGGCCATCGACCGCGCGGCGGACGCGGTTCTGGCCAAGGTATGAGATGCGGACCTTCCTTGCCATCCCCATGCCGGAGGAGACGGCGGACGCGCTCGTGTCGATCCAGTCGCGGCTGCCCGCGGGCCGCGCCGTGCCCGAGGAGAACCTGCACCTGACGCTCGCCTTCCTCGGCGATGTGGACGAAGGCGTTCTGGCCGAGATCGACGAGGCGCTGTGCGCGACGCGCCTGCCCGTGGCGGAGATCGCCTTCGGCGCCCTCGATACCTTCGCCGAGATGGAACGTGGCCTCGTCTTCGTGACGGTGCTTCCGGACGAGGGGCTCCTGACGCTCCAGACCAAGGTGGAGCGCATCGTGCGCATCTCCGGCGTGGACATGCCCCGGCGCCGGTTCCGCCCGCACGTCACGCTGGTGCGCTCCGGCCGCCAGCCCAAGGGCCCCGCGCGCGACCGGACGGCGGCGGCGCTCGGCATGAGCGTGGAGGTGCCGGGCTTCACGGCGACCGAAGTCGTGCTTTACCGTTCGACCCTCGGCGGCGGCGGTGCGCTGCACGAACCGCTGGAGAGCTACCCGCTCTCGCCATTCTGAGCCTCCCGCGCGAGGAGGTCGACGAGCCTGCGTCGCGCGCCCGGCAGCGGCCGGTCGCCCAGCGACGGCGCAAGGTGCTTTTCCAGGAAATGGCCCGTCGTCCTCAGGGCCGCCGCGAGATCGGCCGCGCTGCCGCCCGGCATCCCGGCGAGGCAGGGCGGGAGGGCCAGCAGCCGGTCGGCATATTCCCCCGCGCCCGCCCGCGACACCGCCCGGCCCGTGCGGGGCGAGACATAGGCGAGATCCTGTGCCGACCCGGTCACCGCGCAGGTCTCGAGGCTGAGGCCGAATCCCATCTCGCCCAGCAGCGCCAGTTCCCAGCCGAGATAGGCCTCCCCCCAGCGCTCCGCCCCGAGCGCGTCGAGAACCGCGCGGCTCCGCACGAAGAGCGCAGGGTAGGGCGCGCGTTCCGGCAGGCAGTAGGACAGGAGCGCGCAGACCGCGGACAAGCCCGCAAGCGACAGACGGTCGCCCATCGCCTCGGCCGCGCGCGAGCGCACGGGCTCCACCCGGAAGCTGCCGATGTGCTCGGACAACCGCGCCCGCCAGGTTGCGTCCACCTGCGCGCCGGGCTGAAGGACGGGCGCCATCTTCCGCGAGGCGCCGCCGGGCAGGACGCCGACGTAGCGCCCCTGCCCCTCGGTGAAGACCTCGAGGATCGCCGCGCTCTCGCCGTGGCGGCGGACGGCCAGCAGGATCCCCTCTTCGCGCCATTCCATGGGGCGGACTATCGGCCCGCGGCCTGCGCTTGTCCATGCGGGGGCCGCGTGGCAGGCTCCGCCGCATGTTCCCGGTCCTACCCCTCAGGGCGCGCAGGCAGGCGCTGGCCATCGCGGTGCTGGCCGTCGCCTCGCTGACGGCGCAGTGGGTCTACCTCGTGAACTGGCGAGGAACGGGACCGCTCGAGACCGTCATCGACATGGCGCGCTTCTTCACGATCCTGACGACCACGCTCGTGGCCATCGCATTCTCCATCGTCGCGGCAAGCCGGACGCGGACGCTTAGCGCGCCGCTCCTGGCCGCGCTGACGCTGTCAACGATAATGACGGGCGCGGTCTATCACGCACTTCTGGCCGAATTCTGGAACCCCACCGGAATCGGCATCGCCGCCGATATCGGTCTCCATACCGTCGTGCCGGCCACGGTGCTGCTCTGGTGGCTCTGGCACGCGCCCAAGCAGGCCCTCACCTGGGCCGACCTGCCCGCCTTCGCGCTCTGGCCCGCAGTCTACACGACATACGCCCTCGGCCTCGGCACGGTCGACGGGTTCTATCCCTACCCGTTCATGGACCCGAGCGAGGCGGGCTGGATGGCGGTTTTCACGACGCTCGGGGTGCTTCTGGGCGTGCTCCTGCTCGGCGGGCTCGTGATGATCGCCATCGGCCGCTTCGCGGACCGCTAGCTAGTCGAGGCCCGGCTCGCCCAGAAGGTGCCGCCCCGCCCGGTCCTCCACCTCGATCACCCAGAGATCGGGGTCGAAGTCCCGCTGCCGCGCGATGGCGGCATCGACGTCATGCTCGGCTCCCTCGGCCAGCGTCATCCAGGTCCGTTCCCCGGTCATCGGGTCGAAGCTGCGCTGGAAGGCGCGCGCCGTGCCGTCGAGGGGCGACTGCTTCACCAGCACCGCGCCGGCCGTCGCGTCGCCGCGGGCCACGACATAGGCGGGGATGTCGGCGAGCCGCAGCCGCGTGAGATAGGCCTGCACCCAGAAATCCGCCGTCAGCCGCGCCAAGGTCAGTTCCCGTCGCGGAAGTCGAGCCCCATTTCCGAATAGCGCTCGGCCTCCTCCAGCCAGTTCGGCCGCACCTTCACCTGCAGGAACAGGTGCACGCGACGGTCGAGAAACTGCTCCAGCTCTTCCCGCGCGGCCTTCGACACCGCCTTGATCGTCTCGCCGCCCTTGCCCAGAACGATCCCCTTGTGCCCGTCGCGGGCCACGTAGATCACCTGGTCGACGCGGGCCGAGCCGTCCTTGCGCTCCTCCCAGTTTTCCGTCTCGACGGTCAGCTGGTAGGGCAGT
>CAZUVG010000361.1:0-3784 GCA_964623765.1 uncultured Roseicyclus sp. | reverse complement strand
GTTGACTTCGCCGCGGCCGCCCCCCATCCCCGACGCATCCCCAGCCCCGAGAACCCGGCATCCGATGATCCTGGCCATCCCGTTCCCCGACATCTCGCCCGAGATCTTCTCGATCTCCGTCGGCGACTTTACCTTCGCGCTCAGGTGGTACGCGCTTGCCTACATCGTCGGCCTCCTCGCCGGCTGGTGGCTGATCGTGCGCGCGGTGAAGCGCCCCGCGCTCTGGCCCGGCGACACGCCGCCGATGCGCCCCGAGCAAGTCGAGGGACTGCTGACCGCGGTCGTGCTCGGCGTGATTCTCGGCGGTCGGATGGGCTACGCGCTGTTCTACCAGCCGGGCGGCTACCTGTCCGATCCCCTGTCGATCCTGCGCATCTGGGAGGGCGGCATGTCCTTCCACGGCGGGCTGATCGGCGTGGCAGTGGCCGCCTGGACCTTCTGCCGCCGCAACGGCATCCCGCCGCTTCAGGTAGCCGACGCGATGTCGATGGTCGTGGCCATCGGCATCGGCCTCGGCCGCGTCGCGAACTTCGTCAATGCCGAGCTATGGGGCCGGCCCTCGGACGTGCCCTGGGCGGTGATCTTCCCGGGGCCCGCAGCGCAGGACTGTCCGGGGCCCGAGGGCATGCTGCTCGACGGGCTCGACGCCGTCTGCGCGCGCCATCCCTCGCAGCTTTACGAGGCGGTGCTGGAAGGTCTCGTGATGGGGTCGGTCCTGCTGTGGCTGGCGTGGCGGCGCGGCTGGCTCAAGAGGCCAGGGGCGCTGACGGGCATGTTCTTCGTCCTGTACGGCGTCTCGCGGTTCCTCGTGGAATTCGTCCGCCAGCCCGACCCGCAGTTCGTCGAACCCGGCAACCCGGTAGGCTTCGCAGTGCACCTCTCGCCGAGCGTGGGGATGACCATGGGCCAGCTGCTTACCCTGCCGATGATCGCGTTGGGGCTGTGGCTGATCCTGCGCAGGCGCGCGACGGCGGTGGCATGACGGCGCTCAAGGAACGACTGATCCAGCGTATCGCCCGAACCGGGCCGATGACGCTGGCCGAATACATGACGGAATGCCTGCTCCACCCCGAGCATGGCTACTACACGCGCCGCGATCCGCTGGGTCGCGCGGGCGATTTCGTCACCGCACCCGAGGTCTCGCAGATGTTCGGCGAGTTGATCGGGCTGTGGCTCGCGCAGGTCTGGACGGATCAGGGCGCGCCCGACCCCTTCGTGCTGGCCGAGCTGGGGCCCGGCCGCGGCACGCTCATGGCCGACGCGCTCCGGGCGACCCGCGGGATTCCGGGTTTCCACGCGGCGATGCAGCTGCACCTCGTGGAGGCCTCGCCGCACCTGCGCGCGGTCCAGGAGGCGGCGGTCGCGGGGCATTGCCCCACCTTTCACGACACGCTCGACACGCTGCCCGAGATGCCTCTCTTCGTCGTCGCGAACGAATTCTTCGACGCCCTGCCCGTGCGCCAGTTCCAGCGCGCTAAGGGTACGGTCTGGCACGAGCGCGTGGTGGGCCTGCGGGACGGCGCACTTTCGCTGGGGCTCGCGCCACCGTCCCCTGTTGCAGCACTCGATCCGCGCCTCGCCGATACGGCCGAAGGCCAGATCGTCGAGACCCGCGCGGCTGCCGAGGCGCTCGCGGCCGAGCTCGGCCGGCGCATCGCCGCCCACGGCGGCGCCGTGCTGATCGCGGACTACGGCGAGGCCGAAAGCATCGGCGACACCTTCCAGGCCATCGCGTGCCATGCCCGTGCCGACCCGTTCGCCGATCCGGGGAACGCCGACCTTACCGCGCACGTGGCTTTCGGCCCCATCGCGCGCGCGGCCGCCCCGGCGCTCGCGACGCCGCTCCTGCCGCAGGGGGTGTTCCTCGAACGCCTCGGCATCACCGCCCGGGCGCAGGCGCTGGCGCGCGGGCTCCACGGCGAAAGGCTCCGCGAGCACGTCGCCGCACACAGGCGGTTGACGCACCCCGAAGAAATGGGAAACCTCTTCAGGATTCTCGCTCTCGTGCCGAACGCCTCAGCCATGCCGCCGGGCTTCGCCTGAACCGGATCGAAAGGGGGCGACGCCGCCCGTGACCGCCGTGTCCGTCAGCCTCGAAATCCTGACCGCCCCGGTCCTCGGGGGGGTGCGCCACGGGTTCTTTACCCGCCGCGGCGGCGCCTCCTCCGGCGTCTTCGAAGGGTTGAACTGCGGCGGCGGCTCGTCCGACCAGGCCGAGATCGTGGCGATGAACCGCCGGCGCGCGGCCGAAGCGCTGGGCGTGCCGCAGGAACACCTCGTGACCGTTCAGCAGGTCCATTCCGACCGCGCCGTGACCCTCGACGCCCCGCCCGGGCAAAGGCCGCAGGCCGATGCGATCGTCACCGCGACGCCGGGGCTTGCCATCGCGGTGCTCACGGCCGACTGCCAGCCGATCCTGATGGCCGACGCGGAGGCCGGCGTGATCGCGGCGGTGCACGCCGGATGGCGGGGGGCGCTCGACGGAATCGTGGAGGCGACGGTGGCCAAGATGGAGACGACCGGCGCCCGGCGCGAACGCATCCGCGCGGCCATCGGCCCCTCCATCAGCCAATCGGCCTACGAGGTCGGGCAGGAGTTCCTCGAGAGGTTCTGCGACGACGATCCGGCGAACGCCCGGTTCTTCATCAACGGGGCGGACGGGAAATACCTGTTCGACCTGCCGGGCTACGGTCTCAAGAGGCTGCGCGAGGCGGGCGTTGGCGCGGCGGAATGGACGCGGCACTGCACCTACCGCGATGCCGGGCGGTTCTATTCCTACCGCCGAGCCACACACCACGGCGAGGCCGATTACGGTCGGCTCCTTTCGGCGATCCGGCTCTGAGGCAGGCGCGCGGATTCTGCCGAACAGGCGGCGGCCCGCGCCGGGCGCCGCAGTTTCGCCGCGGAAATTCACACGGTCTTAGCGACTTTGCCGCAAGACTGCCGGAATGCCGCGGCAGACGTGGGGCAGGTGCAGACCGCGGTTGCGGCCCTGCGGTACAGACCCGGGAGATCACCATGCGTCGCTGGATGAAGACAGTTCTCGCCGAAGCGGGCAGGACCGACCGGGACAAGGCGTTCGTCTGGACACGCCGTCACCGCGCTCCGTCTGTCCGACCGGAGGCCGGCCGCGTGGACGCGACCGGCTGACGGCGAACGGTCCCGGCAGCCTTCGCGCGCGCCCGGATGCTTCAGGCGGATCGGCCGAGCCGGTCCTCCATCACGTCGAAGGGAACGCCCGGCGCGTCCTTCGCGCCCCGGATCACGAGCGAGGTGCGCACGCTCGCCACGTTGGGCGCGGCCGTCAGGTGGCCCGTCAGGAAGCTCTGGAAGGTCGAGAGGTCCGGCGCCACGCACTTCAGGATGAAATCGATCTCGCCGTTCAGCATGTGGCACTCGCGCACGAGCGGCCAGCCGCGGCAAAGCTCCTCGAAGGCGACGAGATCGGCCTCCGCCTGGCTCGACAGGCCGACCATGGCGAAGACCTGCACCTCGAAACCCAGCATTCGCGGATCGACCGCTGCGTGGTAGCCGCGGATGAACCCCGCCTCCTCCAACGTGCGGACGCGGCGCAGGCAGGGCGGGGCCGAGATGCCGACCCGGCGGGCCAGTTCGACATTGGTCATCCGTCCGTCCGCCTGCAATTCGGCGAGGATCTTGCGGTCGATGGGGTCGAGTTTCGAACCTGGCACGCTGCGCCCTCCCGTTTTGCGAAAGATATGCGCAGCCCGGCCGAAGCGCAATATTATTTCGCGCCTTTGCGAGCCCCCGTCGCCTTGCTGCT
>CAZUVG010000360.1:0-3793 GCA_964623765.1 uncultured Roseicyclus sp. | reverse complement strand
ACCTGATGCAGCTTCTTTGCCTGACGGCGATGGAGCCGCCCGCGCATTTCGAGCCCGACGCGGTGCGCGACGAGAAGCTCAAGGTGATCCGGGCGCTGGAACCGGTCGACCACGCCGACATCGTGCGCGGCCAGTATCGCGCGGGGTCCAGCGGCCCTTCCTATCTCGACGACGTGGAAAACCCCGACAGCCGCACCGAGAGTTTCATCGCCATGAAGCTGCACGTGGCCAACTGGCGCTGGAACGGAACGCCCTTCTACCTGCGCACGGGCAAGCGCCTGAAGACGCGGAAATCGGAGATCGTGGTTCACTTCAAGGAACCGCCGCATTCTATCTTCGACGAGGATGCCGGGAGCCGCCCGAACGTCCTGTCGATCCGGCTGCAGCCCGACGAGGGCATCGACCTGCGCGTGACGATCAAGGAGCCCGGTCCGGGCGGCATGCGGCTCATCGACGTGCCGCTCGACATGTCCTTCGCCGAGGCGCTGGGGCCGGACGGCGTGGACGTGCCGGATGCCTACGAGCGGCTCATCATGGACGTGATCCGGGGCAACCAGACCCTCTTCATGCGCGGCGACGAGGTGGAGGCCGCATGGGCCTGGACCGATCCGATCATCGAGACATGGACGCGGAAGGGGGATCGGCCGGTTCACTACGAGGCGGGAAGCTCGGGACCGGAGGAGGCCCTGATGCTGTTGCACCGGGACGCGCGGCGCTGGCGGGAGATCGGGACATGAAATTCGTCGAGTATCCCGACCGCGACCTCCTGATGCTGGACCTCGCCGACACGCTTTCGAGCGAGCTTGCCGCCGCGCTGCGCGCCAACGAGACGGCGACGCTGAGCGTGCCGGGCGGCACGACGCCGGGGCCGGTCTTCGACGTGCTGTCGGAGCAGAAGCTCGACTGGAACCGCGTGGCCGTGGTGCTTAACGACGAGCGCTGGGTGGCGGAGGATAATCCGCGGTCGAACACGCGGCTTCTTCGAGAAAGATTACTGGTTTCAGAGGCTTCGGCGGCGAAGCTCATACCGCTTCACGCCCCGGTGGAACGGCCGGAGGAGGCGCTCGACGCGCTCGCGCAGGGGCTCGAGCCGCATCTTCCGATCTCGGTCCTGTTGCTCGGCATGGGCACGGACATGCACACGGCGAGCCTCTTTCCCGGCGCGGACAATCTCGCCGCGGCGCTCGACGATCATGCGCCGCCGCTGATGGCGATGCGGGCGGAGGCTGCGGGCGAGCCGCGCGTGACGCTGACCGCGCCGGTTCTGAAGGGGGCGATGAGTTGCCACGTGCTGATCATTGGCGCGCAGAAGCGGGAGGCGCTGGAACGGGCGGCGCAGCTAGATCCGATGGAGGCGCCGATCCGTGCGGTTCTGGGACAGGCGACGGTTCACTGGGCAGAGTGAGGCAGATGAGCATCTTCGACGATCTTCGGGTGCACCGCGCGGCAACGGCCACGCACCGGATCATGGACCTTTTCGACGAGCCGGGCCGGGCTGAGGCCTTCTCGGCAAGGGCGGGCGGGCTCCTGTTCGACTTCTCCAAGACCCATCTCGACGCAACGGCGATGGGCCTTCTTCTCGATCTGGCGAAGCAGTCGGGCGTGGAAGCGCGGCGCGACGCGATGTTCGCGGGCGAGAGGATCAACATCACCGAGGGGCGGGCTGTCCTGCATACCGCGCTGCGTGCGCCGGGTGGGCCGCTCGAGGTCGACGGGCAGGACGTCATGCCGGGCGTTCTGGAGACGCGGACGCGGATGGCCGATTTCGCACGCGCGGTGCGCCTTGGCCATATCGTGGGGGCCGGCGGGCGCTACACGGACGTGGTCAATATCGGCATCGGCGGCTCGGATCTCGGGCCGGCCATGGCGACGCTGGCGCTCGCGCCGTGGCATGACGGCCCGCGCCTTCACTACGTCTCGAACGTGGACGGGGCGCATATCCACGACACGCTGAACGGGCTCGATCCGCGCACGACGCTCGTGATCGTCGCGTCCAAGACCTTCACGACCATCGAGACCATGACGAACGCTGAGACGGCGCGAGCCTGGATGGATGGTGCGGTCGACCGTCCCGGCGACCAGTTCGCCGCGCTCTCGAGCGCGGTGGAGAAGACCGAGGCTTTCGGGATCGACGGCTCGCGCGTGTTCGGCTTCGAGGACTGGGTCGGCGGGCGCTATTCGCTCTGGGGGCCGATCGGGCTGGGGCTGATGATCGCCGTGGGACCGGAGGCGTTCGAGGAGTTTCTCGCCGGTGGTCATGGCATGGACAGGCATTTCCGCGAGACCGATCTGTCGGAGAACCTGCCCGTCCTGCTCGCCCTCGTCGGCATCTGGCACAACCAGGTCTGCGGGCACGCCACGCGCGCGGTGCTGCCCTACGACCAGCGGCTCGCGCGGCTGCCCGCCTATCTCCAGCAACTGGAGATGGAATCGAACGGCAAGCGCGTGTCGATGGACGGCGCCGACCTCGCCGAACATTCCGGCCCGATCGTCTGGGGGGAGCCCGGAACGAACGGGCAGCACGCCTTCTACCAGCTCATCCACCAGGGCACCCGTGTCGTGCCCTGCGAGTTCATGGTGGCCGCCGAGGGCAACGAGCCCGAGCTTGCCAATCACCACCGGCTGCTCGTGGCCAACTGCCTCGCCCAGTCCGAGGCGCTGATGCGCGGCCGCACGCTCGAGGAGGCGCGGGCGCTGATGGCGGAGAAGGGGTACGAGGGGGACGAGCTCGAGCGGCAGGCGCGGCACCGGGTCTTTCCGGGGGACAGGCCGTCGACGACGCTGATGTATCGCAGGCTCACACCCTACGTACTTGGCCAGATCGTGGCGCTCTACGAGCACCGGGTCTTCGTGGAGGGGGTGATCCTCGGGATCAACTCGTTCGACCAGTGGGGGGTAGAACTGGGCAAGGAACTCGCCAAGGCGCTGGAGCCCGTCCTGACCGGCGAAGCGGAGAGCACGGACAAGGACGGCTCGACGCGGGCGCTCGTGGCCTTCGTGCGCGGACGGGGCTGAGGCGGGGCGACCGGCGCCGCCGTCGCGGGGCGCATTGCGGGAAAGGTGAAGAGGCGGTCAGGCGCTTTCCGCCACAGCGCCGTCGAGATCCGAGAAGGCGCGGCAGCTCGCCTCGGGGATCGGGAAGCGGCCCGCGCCGTCGCGGTTCAGCAGCACGACCACGGCCTCGCCGGTGGTGGCGCAGGTGGCGGTGTCGTCCACGGTCGGCAGCCAGACCGCGAATTCCATCGTGAAGGACGTGCGGCGGAAGGCGCGGGTGCGGCCCGTGACCACGTAATCCATGCCCTGCAGCATCTCGGCACGGTATTCGCAGCTTGCGCTCCTCAGCACGAGCCTTGGCGCCTCCGGGCCATAGTCGGTGACGCCGCGATCCTTCAGGTAGGGCAGGCGGAAGCTTTCGAACCATGTGAAGTAGGCGGCGTTGTTGACGTGGCCGAGCGCGTCGAGCTCGCCGAAACGGACGCGGTCGGCGAGGCCGTAGCTCCAGGGCGCGGGTATGCCGAGGCGACGGAGCGCCGGCGCGTCGAGGGGCGTATGGTAGGTCAGCATGTGGAACGGTCTGGCGCGGCCTGCGACCGGGTGCAAGAGCGCTTTGCGCATTCCGGCCTGCCCATGTCGCCAACGGACATGATCGGCCGCGGCTGCCCGGTCGATGGTCGGTGGACCAGATGCCGGAGGTTCCCATGCGCACCCATGCCCAGGCCGTCGTGATCGGAGGCGGCGTCGTCGGTTGCTCGATCCTCTATCACCTCGCCAAGATGGGATGGTCGGACGTGGT
>CAZUVG010000359.1:0-3796 GCA_964623765.1 uncultured Roseicyclus sp. | reverse complement strand
GCTACTTATGAGATGCGACAGGCCGCCGCAAGGCCGTGCCGCTCAACCTTAAGGCGAAATCAGGCGGTCGTTTCAAGTTTTTCCTTTCACGCGAAGCGAAAGATAGTCCTCGCGGCATTCCATGGCATGCAAAGAATCGTGAGTGTGGCGATTTCGGCGCGCCGGCCCCGGTTTCCTCCCGCGCACGGGGCGAATCGCCGCAGCAAGGCGCGCGGAGGATCCCGCCCAGAAAGCGGTTTCGGAAAGGCCGCCCTGCCGGTATAGCTCCGCCCCGTCGGTGCCCCTGTCACGCGGGCACCCATGCGAGAGAGGCAGAGATGGCGAACGTCGTGGTCGTTGGCGCGCAATGGGGCGACGAGGGCAAGGGAAAGATCGTCGACTGGCTGAGCGAGCGGGCGGATGTGATCTGCCGCTTCCAGGGCGGACACAACGCCGGCCACACGCTGGTCATCGACGGCGCGGTCTACAAGCTTCACGCGCTGCCCTCGGGCGTCGTCCGGGGCGGCAAGCTCTCGGTGATCGGCAACGGCGTGGTGCTCGATCCGTGGCATCTCGTGCAGGAGATCGCGACGATCCGCGGGCAGGGGGTGAAGATCACGCCCGAGACGCTGATGATCGCCGAGAACACTCCGCTCATCCTGCCGTTCCACGGCGAACTCGACCGGGCTCGGGAGGGTCAGACCTCGGTCGCGAAGATCGGCACGACGGGGCGGGGCATCGGACCGGCCTACGAGGACAAGGTCGGGCGGCGCGCGATCCGCGTGGCCGATCTCGGCGATGACGCGACGCTTGCGCTCAGGGTCGACCGCGCGCTCGTGCACCACAATGCGCTGCGCGCGGGGCTGGGGCTCGGCCCCGTGGACCGGGACGCACTGATCGCCGATCTGCAGCAGATCGCGCCGCAGATACTGCCCTTCGCCGCCCCGGTCTGGAAGGTCCTCAACGAGCGCCGGCGCGCAGGGCACCGAATCCTCTTCGAAGGCGCGCAAGGGGCGCTCCTCGACATCGACTTCGGGACCTATCCGTTCGTCACGTCCTCGAACGTCATCGCCGGGCAGGCTGCCACCGGCACGGGCGTGGGTCCCGGCGCCATCGACTACGTCCTCGGTATCGTGAAGGCCTACACGACCCGCGTGGGCGAGGGGCCGTTCCCTACAGAACTCGACGACGGCGACGGCGAGCGGCTGGGCGAACGGGGTCACGAGTTCGGAACGACGACCGGCCGAAAGCGCCGCTGCGGCTGGTTCGATGCCGCGCTCGTCCGGCAGACCTGCGTGACCTCGGGCGTGCACGGCATCGCGCTGACGAAGCTCGACGTGCTCGACGGGTTCGAGCGGCTCCGCATCTGCACGGGCTACGAACTCGACGGCGAGAGGCTCGACTACCTTCCTACGGCGGCCGACCGCCAGGCGCGATGCACCCCCGTCTACGAGGAGATGCCGGGCTGGTCCGAATCGACCGAAGGCGCCCGCAGCTGGGCCGAGCTTCCGGCGGCGGCGATCAAGTACGTGCGCCGGATCGAGGAATTGATCCAGTGCCCCGTTGCCCTACTTTCGACCTCGCCGGAACGCGAGGACACGATCCTCGTCACGGACCCGTTCTCGGACTAGGCCACGCGCGGCGAAGGAGGCGACATGGCGCTCAGCTACAGGACACGGCGCAGGCTGTCGCTTCTCGTGCTCGTGGTCGGGCTGCCGGTTTACATCGGGCTGGCCTGGTACGTGCTGAGCCTGTTCGAGCGGCCATCGATCGTCGTGGAGCTCCTTGTCTACCTCGTGCTGGGCGTGATCTGGGCGCTGCCGCTTAAGGCCGTGTTCAAGGGTGTGGGTCAGGCCGATCCCGACGCCCGTCCGGAAACGGACGAAGAGGCCGGACCTGGCGGCACCGGGCGCTGAGATCCGGTCCCGGGACGGGTCCGCAGGACTGGCGGCTCCGCTGCGAGATCAAACCTCGTCCTGCTGCACGAGACGGTATCTGCCATTGGGGCTTTCGGACAGGATGCCGTTCTCCGACAGTCTGGAGATCGCGGCCATGGCCTCGTCGCGGCCGATGCTGTCGTCGGTGGCCATGCGCACCAGGCGGATCAGCTGGACGCGCTTGAATTCCGTCTTGCCGAGGTCCTGCGTGAGGTAGTCCGCGCCCATGCGGACGACTTCCTCGACCTCGGTGACATCGCTGCGTTCGAGCAGGGCGGCAAATCGCGAGACGAACTCCGGCAGGTCGGCACCGCCGGACAGCACGGCGGAGGCCTGCGCCGGTTCGGGGCGCTGAGGCGCTGGCGGATCGTCGTCGTTCGCCCCGAGAGCCCGTCGGCTTGCGTCGGGCTCCTCCTGCGGCTCGGGCGTGTCGCCCGTGATCGAATCCTCGGCGACGTCGGCCTCCCGCGCCGCGGTTGCATGCGCTTCGGTCTCCGCGCCTGCCTCCGCGGTCGCCGCATTGTCGCCGCGCATGATGAGACCCGCGCGCCGGGCCAGGAGCGCGAGCGAGCGCACGATCTTCTTGGGTGGGGGCGGTGCCGGATGGGGTGCGGGCGAATGTGAAAAGCGCATGTCGGCGGATGCGACGCGGCGCGTCTCCTCCTCAATCCCCTCTTCGGCAACCGTGCCATCGGCGCGCACCCGGCGGGGCCGGACCTGCTCGGCGGCGGTTTCCGCATCCTCGCGGTCGATCCGCTGCTCGGACACCAGCACGAGCGGTGCGGGACGCGCGTCTCGACGGCGGCTGACATCGACGCGGACGCGGGTCGGCCGCATGACGCGCTGCAGATCGGCGCGGTACTCGGCCGTCGCGTCCACCGGCTCGTCGCTGTCGCGGACGCCGGCCTCGACGAGGCGGCGCTCGGCCACGCGGGCGGCGACGGCCGCCTTGAGGTGCTGAATGTTCGCACGGCGACGGCTGTTCTCGACATGGGCGAGGCGGCTTTCGGTGGCGTCGAAGAGGCGGTCCATATCGCCCGCCCGGCCGCCGCCGGCGGCGCCGAGCCGAGAGGCATTGCCGCCGCGCTCGGGCGGGTCGGCTTCGGCATCCTCGTCTGCAGGCTCGGCCTCCGGCCCTTCGGCCTGCGTGGCGTCGGTATCGGCCCCGTCTTCGGACGCGCGGCGCCCGGAATCTTCGTCGGCCGGGCCCTCCTCCTCGCTGGGGGCGCCTGCGTGCGCGGACGCTTCCCCAACCTGCCCCGGTGCATCGGCCGGTGCATCTTCCCTTTCGTCGGCCCCCGCCTGTGCGGCCGTGGCGGCGTCCCGAGGCTCGTCGGCGTCCTGCACTGCCTCGGCCGCCTCTTCGCCATGGAAAGCGCGAGCGCCATCGTGCTTGCCGGTGGTCCCGTTCTCCGCGTCCCGGGCGGTCTGCTGCACTTCCTCCTCGCCATCGGAAAAATCTGCGACGGCGCGGTCGATCTCGGCCAGCTCGGCCTGCAGGGCTTGCTCTTCCTCCTCCGGCAGCCGCGCGGCGGCGGCCCGTTCGATCGCGGCGAGGTCGGCCTTCAGCGCCTCTTCCTCTTCCTCGGCGAGGCGTCCGTACCAGTCCTCTCCGCCGTCGTCTTCGGTGCCGCCCGAGCCGTCTGCTTCGCCCTTGGTGGCCTCGTCCTCCGGTTCCGCTGCCGGTACGTCGGCAGTCTCGGGACCGGTGTCGCCGGGGGCATGGGCAGCGGCTTCGGGCGCGGGTTCGACGGGCGAGGCGATTGCGTCCGCAGTCTCGGCGGGTTCGAAGACGTTCGCGGCAGCACCTGTCGTTGCCTCTGGCTCGTCCTCGAAGGCCATGCGTCCCTCGGCACGGGCGGCGTCGCGGATTCGCGCCA
>CAZUVG010000358.1:0-3814 GCA_964623765.1 uncultured Roseicyclus sp. | reverse complement strand
CGCGAGCGAGGTCGTCCGAGGCGCCGACCCTGGAAAAGACCTGGCTCACCAGCCCGATCTCGGCCCGGTCTGCGGGGACGAAGCTGCCCATCTGGGCAAGAATCACGATCAGCGCGTTCTGGCGAAGCCACGTCGACTTGCCGGCCATGTTGGGCCCGGTCAGGAGGGCGAGCGCGGCGGCCTCTCCATCGGGGGTCAGCTCGCAGTCGTTGGCCACGAAGGGATCGCCCGACTTCTGCAGCGCGGTCTCCACCACCGGATGGCGGCCGGCCACGATCTCGAACCGGCGATCCTCGTGAAGACCCGGACGGCACCAGTGGCCCTCGACAGCACGGGCTGCGAGGGCCGTGTGGAGGTCGATCTCGGCAAGGGCACGAGCGGCCTCGCCGACGCGGTCATGGTGCTCGAGCACGAGGTCGCGCAGCCGGTCGAAAAGCGCAAGTTCCAGTTCCAGCGCCCGGTTCCCGGCGTTGTGGATGCGCGCTTCGAGGTCCGAGAGATCGACCGTCGTGAAACGCACCGCGTTGGCCGTTGTCTGGCGATGGATGAATCGTTCGGACAGGGGTGGCGACAGCATCTTCTGCGCGTGCGTCGCCGTCGTCTCGATGAAATAGCCCAGCACGTTGTTATGCCTGATCTTGAGCGACGCGACGCCGGTTTCCGCGGCGTAGTCGGCCTGCATCCCGGCGATGACGCCGCGGCCCTCGTCGCGCAGTCGCCGCGCTGCATCGAGGTCGTCGTCGTAGCCCGTCGCGACGAAGCCGCCGTCGCGTTTCTGAAGGGGCGGCTCGGCCACCAGCGCGGCGTCGAGCGCGGCGGCGAGGTCGTCATGGCCCTGCAGCGCGGCGAGCGGGCCGGACAGCGCGCAAGGCAGATCCGCCGTTTCAAGCGCCGAAGCGATACTGCTGGCCTGCGCCAGCCCATCGCGGAGCGCGGCGAGGTCGCGCGGACCGCCCCGGTCGAGCGCGAGGCGCGACAGTGCCCGCTCGAAGTCGGGGCATTGACGCAGACGTTGCCTCAAAGCGTCTCTGTCGTGCGGGTTCGAGACGAAAAAGGCGACCGCTTCGTGCCGCGCACGGATCTTGGAGAGGTCGGTCGACGGTCCGGAAATCCTGCGCTCGAGAAGGCGCGCGCCGCCGGCCGTTACCGTCCGGTCGACCACCGCGAGAAGGCTTCCCTCGCGCCGGCCGTCGAGGCCGCGGGTCAGTTCGAGGTTGCGCCGCGTGGCGACGTCAATCTGCAGAAGGCCCGAGCCACTCTGCCGCCGCGGCGGCCTGAGTAGCGGCAGCGCGCCCCTCTGGGTGAGGTCGAGGTAGTCAACGAGAGCGCCCAGCGCCGAGATTTCGGCGCGGGAGAAGGCGCCGAAGCCGTCGAGCGCGTCCACGCCGAACTGCCGCTCCAGCCGCTTGGTGGCGGAGGTCGACTCGAAGCTGCCGGCCCCGAGCGGCGTGACCGAGGCCCCCGTCTCGGCCAGCGCGTCCTGCCGGGCAGCATCGAGGGACGGCGGAACCAGCACCTCGCGCACCGACAGGCGCACGAGTTCCGGCCCGAGACGCACCGCGGGGCAGGGCATGACATTCAGATCGCCGGTGGAAATGTCGGTCCACGCGAGTGCCCCCTGGCCCCGGATCTCGGACCACGCGGCGAGGAAGTTGTGCCGCCGCGCGTCCAGAAGCGAATCCTCGGTCAGCGTGCCCGGCGTCACGAGTCGCACGACTTCGCGCCTCACCACGGCCTTGGACCCGCGCTTCTTCGCCTCGGCGGGGTCCTCCATCTGCTCGCAGACTGCCACGCGGAAGCCCTTGCGGATCAGCGTCAGCAGGTACCCCTCGGCCGAGTGAACCGGGACCCCGCACATCGGGATGTCCTCGTCGGCGTGCTTGCCGCGTTTCGTCAGCGCGATGTCGAGCGCGCCGGCCGCTGCCACCGCATCGTCGAAGAACATCTCGTAGAAATCGCCCATGCGGTAGAACAGGAGCGCATCCGGGTGCTGCCCCTTGATCTCGAGGTATTGCGCCATCATCGGCGTGACGTGGGCGTTCATGGCCTTCCCCCCGTGCGCGAGGGGCAGGCTAACCAAGCTGCCCGGCGGGTTGAAGCGTCAATCCCGCGCGGAACACCAAATCTTGTGGATCAACTGGCGAGGTCATCCCAGAACTTGCGCACCTTGTCGAAGAAACCGTGCGCGTCGGGATTGTTCGACTTCGCGGAAATCTCCTCGAACTTGCGCAGGAGTTCCTTCTGCTCGGACGTCAGCTTCACCGGGGTCTCGACGGCGAGTTCGATATACATGTCGCCCATGCCCGTGCCCCGCAGCGCCGGCATCCCCTTGCCGCGCAGCCGCATCTGGCGCCCCGACTGCGAGCCCTCGGGCACCTTCACGCGAGAGCGGCCCCCGTCGATCGTCGGAACCTCGACCTCGCCGCCAAGTGCCGCCTTGGTCATCGAGACAGGTACCCTGCAGTAGAGGTCGGTGCCATCGCGCTGGAACAGCGGGTGATCGGCCACCTCGATGAAGATGTAGAGATCGCCCGAAGGCCCGCCGCGCAGGCCGGCCTCACCCTCGCCGGACAGGCGGATGCGCGTGCCCGTCTCCACGCCCGCAGGGATGTTCACCGACAGCGCGCGGTCTTTCTGCACGCGGCCGGCCCCGCCGCATGTCGAGCAGGGGTTCTTCACGATCTGGCCGACGCCCGAGCAGGTCGGGCAGACGCGCTCGACGGTGAAGAAGCCCTGCTGCGCCCGAACCTTTCCCATGCCGGAGCAGGTGGGGCAGGTGACGGGCTCCGACCCGCCCTCCGACCCCATGCCGTTGCAGGCGCCGCAGGCCACGGCGGTGGGAACGTTGATCTGCCTCTGCAGGCCGGAATAGGCGTCCTCGAGGCCGATTTTCAGATTGTAGCGCAGGTCGGCGCCGCGGGTGGCCCGTCCGCGACGCTGGCCGCCGCGCTGGCCGCCCATGAAGTCGCCGAAGAGATCCTCGAACACGTCCGAGAAGGCGGAGGCGAAATCGCCCTGCCCGGGTCCCGGTCCGTAGCCGCCGGCGCGCGCGCCGCCCGCCATTCCGCCGTCGAAAGCCGCGTGGCCGAAACGGTCATAGGCCGCTTTCTTGTCGGCGTCCTTCAGCACGTCGTAGGCCTCGTTCACTTCCTTGAACTGGGCCTCGGCGTCGGGATTGTCGGCATTGCGGTCTGGGTGAACCTCCTTCGCCTTCTTGCGATAGGCCTTCTTGATCTCGTCGGCAGATGAGCCGCGGGCAACCCCCAGAACTTCGTAATAGTCGCGCTTCGCCATGGTGTTACGTCAGCCTCCGGAAATGCGCTGGCCGGCCGAGGCAGCCCCGGCCGGCCATGGCACGGTCACGTTGCGCGGTTACGAGCGCTTCTGGTCGTCATCGAGGTCTTCGAAATCGGCATCCACGATGTCGTCGTCAACCGGGCGCGCATCGTCGCTGGCGTCGCCTTCTCCGCCGTCGGTCTCTTCCTGCTGGGACTTGTAGATGGCTTCGCCCAGCTTCATGGAGGCCTCGGTAACGTTCTGGATGCCGCCCTTGATCTTGCCGGCGTCGTCGGTCTCGATCTGCTCCTTGAGGTTCTTGATGGCAAGCTCGATCGCCTCGACCGTGGCCGGATCGACCTTGTCGCCATGCTCCTCCAGGGACTTCTCGGTGGAGTGGACGAGGCTTTCGGCCTGGTTCTTCGTCTCGACGAGTTCACGGCGCTTCTTGTCAGAGTCGGCGTTCTGCTCGGCCTCCTGCACCATGCGCTCGATGTCCTCGTCGCGGGCGGCTCGTATGACCGGCTCACTCATCGAT
>CAZUVG010000357.1:0-3825 GCA_964623765.1 uncultured Roseicyclus sp. | reverse complement strand
GCCGCCGATCTGGACGCGCTGGCGGCGTCGCTGCCCGGCGCGCTCGACGACGCATGCGGTCGCCGCACCGGTTGAAGGTCGGCAGCATTCTCCGCATCGCCTTTTCTGCCACGTGCCCGGCGCCACGTCTTGTCGCGGGGGCACGAGGGTTCGCCATGCAAGTCCACGTTCCCCGCGCGCCGCCGTCGACCGCACTTCGCGCGGCTGAGGCTCCGCTCAGCCCTCGGCGACCACCTTCGTGGCAGCCTCGAGCCCCGTCGGCCCGTGCGGGATACCGAGGGCCGTCATGCCGGCTTGAAGGCTCGCGAGCACGCCCAGGACCATGTGCGCGTTGACATGTCCCATGTGGCCGATTCGCAGGAAATCCTCGACGTTGCCACCGGGCCCCTCGACGCCGCCAAGCGGTATGCCGAGCGTCACGCCGGCCTCGGTGGTCATCCAGTCCCGCATGCGCCTGCCGTTGTCCGGGCCAAAGTTCACCGTGGTGACCGAATGGCTGCGCTTGGCGCGTTCGGCGATGTTGGGGCGCACGGGTCCAGCCTGCGCCCAGACTTCGAGCGCCGCCCAGACCGCGCGGGCGAGCGTCGCGTGACGGCGCCATACATGCTCCAGACCCTCTTCGTGCAGGATCATGTCGAGCGCGACGCGCAGCCCGTAGAGGTGATGCGTGGGCGCGGTGCCGTTGAAGTAGCGATAGAATTCCCCCGGGTTCGACCGCGGCCGCCAGTCCCAGTAGGGCGTGACGAGATCGGCGCGTTCCCGCGCCCGGTCGGCACGGTCGTTGAAGAAGACGAAGGCCATGCCCGGCGGTGTCATCAGTCCCTTCTGGCTGCCGGTCACCATCACGTCGACGCCCCAGTCGTCCATGTGGAACTCGTCGCAGGCAAGGCAGGCGATGTTATCGGAAAAGAGGAGCGCCGGGTGCCTCGCCGTGTCGAGTGCCGCACGCAGGCCGCGGATGTCGTTCTTCACGCTGGTGGAGGTGTCGACCTGCACCGCGAGGACGGCCCGGATGCGCTGCTCCGTGTCCGCGGCGAGCGCCTCGGCCACGCGCGCGAGATCGACGTCGCTGTGCTGCCCGAAGTCGATGACCTCCGCTTCGACGCCCATCGCGCGCGCCATCTCGCCCCAGCCGAGGCAGAAGCGCCCCGTGCCCAGCACGAGAATCCGGTCCCCGCGGCTGAGCGTGTTGGTCAGCGCCGCTTCCCACGCGCCGTGGCCGTTCGCGATGTACATGGCCACGTGATGCTCGGTCCGCGCGACGGCCTTGAGGTCCGGCACGAGGCCTGCCACCATCTCCACCAGTTCGCCCGTGTAGATGTTGGGCGCAGGCCTGTGCATTGCCTGCAGCACGCGGTCTGGCATGACCGAGGGGCCGGGAATGGCAAGGTAATGGCGGCCATGGGCAAGGCTGGTCCTTGGGCTCATGCGGGCGCTCCTCTCACGGGACCGCCCGGGCCTAGAACGCAGCCGGTGGAAGGTCAATCGCGTCCGGCGCCTTGGCCCGGCCCACGCCCATGATTAGCTTTGACGTGGCAGTTCAGCGGAGGTGAACATGGAGGGCGAACGCGCGGCGGACCGCACGGTCCTGAGCATATCGGGGAGCGAGCGCGAGGGGTTCCTGCACGGCTTGGTGACCCGCGACGTCGGTGCGCCCGGAACCGGGCTCGTCTGGTCGGCACTGCTCACGCCGCAGGGCAAGTATCTTGCAGACTTTTTCCTGCTGAACCGGGGCGACGACATCCTGCTGGATGTCAAGACGGACCTCGCGGCCGGCCTCGTCCAGCGTCTGTCGATGTATCGGCTCCGGGCTGACGTGAAGATCGGGGAGGCCGGGCTGCCCGTCGCCCGGGGGCTCGGAGACCCGCCCGAGGGTGCCTGGCCCGACCCGCGGCATCCCGCGCTTGGCTGGCGCGGCTACGGGATCGAGGGGGGCGATCCGGCGATCGACTGGGACGCGATCCGTGTCGCGGCAGGCGTGCCCGAAACGGGTGTGGAGCTGATCCCGAACGAGACCTTCATCCTCGAGATGGGCTTCGACCGGCTTCACGGGGTGGATCACCGCAAGGGATGCTACGTGGGGCAGGAAGTGACGGCGCGGATGAAGCACAAGACGGAACTGCGCAAGGGCCTTGCCACGGTGACAGTCGCCGGCGACGCGGAGCCCGGCACGCCCATCGAGGACGAGGGAGGGCGCGCCGTCGGCACGCTTCTCACCCGTTCGGGTGGCGCGGCGCTGGCGTATCTGCGTTTTGACCGGGCCAGCGGGGCGCTTCGGGCGGGAGAGGCGACCGTCACGTGGTGCAGCGAGGCTGCCGGGTAGGGCGTACCCGGGCCGCGCCCGGCACGGGGCGCCAATCGTCCGCAAGCGCCCGCGGAGCCCCGGCGCGCAGGATCCCCGTCATGGTGCCCCGCGCAGGGCCGGTTCCTTGGGCATGGCCGCGATACACGCGCCGTCGGCCGTCACTCCGCCGCCTGCACCTTGTCCTGCGTCATTGTCTCGAAGTCGGAGGCGTCGTGCCGTTCCCACAGCTGCTCGGACGGCTCGCCATAAGTGCGATTGACCATGCGACCGCGTTTCACTGACGGCCGGTCGAAGAAGCGTTCGGCCCAGGCGATGACGTTCCCGTATTCGTGCACCGACAGGAATTCGCCGGCGTCGTAGGCGTCGCCCATGACCAGCCGTCCGTACCAGGGGCAGATCGCAATGTCGGCGATGGTGATGTCGTTGCCAACCATCCATTCCCGTCCGTCGAGATGCCGGTTCAGCATGTCGAGCTGGCGTTTGGCCTCCATCGCGAAGCGGTCGATGGGGTATTCCATCTTGTAGGGCGCGTAGGCGTAGAAATGGCCGAAGCCGCCGCCGAGATAGGGCGCGGCGCCCATCTGCCACATGAGCCAGGACAGAAGCTCGGGCCGGTCTTCCGGCTTGCCCATGAAGGCGCCGAACTTCTCGGCGAGATGCATCAGGATCGCGCCCGACTCGAAGACGCGGAAGGGTTCGTCGCCGCTGCGGTCGAGTAGTGCGGGTATCTTGGAGTTGGGGTTCAACTCGACGAAGCCCGAGCCGAACTGGTCGCCGTCGCCGATCCGGATGAGCCAGGCGTCGTATTCCGCGTCATGGCCAGCCGCGAGCAATTCCTCGAACAACACCGTCACCTTCACCCCGTTGGGCGTGGCAAGGCTGTAGAGCTGGAAAGGGTGCTTTCCGACCGGCAGGTCCTTCTCGTGGGTCGGGCCGGCGATCGGGCGGTTTAGACTGCCCCACTTGCCGCCGGTCTCCTTGTTCCACCTCCAGACCTTCGGGGGCGTGTAACCGCTGTCTTCGCTCATGCGTGCACTCCGTTTGCCATGCTTTCGCAGCACCTAGGACACATGCGCCTGAAACCCAAGGCGCGGGGGTTGTTCACCGTCGCACAAGATCGGGCGCGCCAATACGGCACGCCCGTTCAGCTCACCCGGTCAGCGCCTCGTCGCAGCGCTTGCAGACGCCGGGATGCCGGTGGCTGCCCACGTCGGGCAGGATCTTCCAGCAGCGCTGGCACTTCTCGCCGTCCGCCCGGTGGAAGACGACCCCGATCCCCGGGTCGTCGAGGCGAAAGGCGTCGTCCTGCGGTTCGGCCTCCATGATCGTGAGGGCCGAGGTGATGCAGATGTCGTCCATCGCCACGTCCCGCAGAATCGCCGCCATCTCCGGGTCGGCCACCTGCACCAGCGGCGCGGCCTCGAGCGACGCGCCGATCACCTTGTCCCGCCGCTGAACCTCCAGCGCCGCCGTCACCACGCGGCGCGCGGCGCGGACCTTGGCCCATTTCGCCGCCAGCG
>CAZUVG010000356.1:0-3829 GCA_964623765.1 uncultured Roseicyclus sp. | reverse complement strand
ACTGGGGCATCCCGGTGAAGAAGGGCGACGAGGACTGGCCCGGCATGGAGGGCAAGGTCTTCTACGTGTGGTTCGACGCGCCCATCGAATACATCGCCTGCGCCGCCGAATGGGTGGATGCCGGCAAGGGAAACGACTGGGAGCGCTGGTGGCGCACCGACAAGGGCGCCGATGACGTGCGCTACGTGCAGTTCATGGGCAAGGACAACGTGCCCTTCCACACGCTGTCCTTCCCGGCGACGATCCTGGGCTCGGGCGAGCCATGGAAGCTCGTCGACTACATCAAGTCGTTCAACTACCTCAACTACGACGGTGGCCAGTTCTCCACCTCCCAGGGCCGCGGCGTCTTCATGGACCAGGCGCTGGAAATCCTGCCCTCCGACTACTGGCGCTGGTGGCTCCTGTCCCATGCCCCCGAGACGTCCGATGCCGAGTTCACCTGGGAGGCGTTCCAGCGCGACGTGAACAAGGATCTCGCGGACGTGCTGGGGAACTTCGTCAGCCGGGTCACGAAGTTCTGCCGCTCGAAGTTCGGGGAGTCGGTTCCCGCGGGCGGCGCCTACGGGCCGCAGGAAGAGGCCGTGATCGCGGAACTGAAGACCCGCCTTGAAGCCTACCGGCGCCACATGGACGCGATCGAGATCCGCAAGGCCGCGGCCGAACTGCGCGCGATCTGGGTCGAGGGCAACGAATACCTGCAGGAGGCCGCGCCCTGGGCCGCCTTCAAGCAGGATCCGGAGCGGGCCGCAGCGATTACCCGCTTCGCGCTGAACCTCATCCCGTTCTACGCCGGCCTCTCCGCGCCCTTCGTCCCCGACGCAGCGGCGAAGATGGCCGAGGCCATGGGCGTTCCCCTCGCGTGGCCGGAAGACGTGGGGACGGCGCTCTCCGCCCTGCCTGCGGGCCATGCCTTCACCGTGCCGGACGTGCTCTTCGCCAAGATCAAGGACGACGAGCGCGAGGACTGGGCGCAGCGCTTCGCGGGCGTCAGGACATGAGGCGAGAGCAATGAGCGTCACGATCGGGATCGCCGGCGGCGTCGCGACCGTCATTCTGTCCAACCCGCCGGTGAACGCGCTGAACCACGCCATCCGCCAGGGCCTCGCCGATGCCGTCAGGCAGCTCGAGGCCGACCCGGACGTGCGCGCGGTCGTGCTGACCGGCGCGGGCGGCAGCTTCATCGCGGGCGCGGACATCCGCGAGTTCGGCCAGCCACCGCGGGAGCCGCACCTGCCGGACGTCGTGCGGATGCTCGACGGCGTGACGAAGCCATGGGTCGCGGCCATCGAGGGCGTGGCGCTCGGCGGAGGGCTGGAGGTGGCGCTCGGCTGCTCGCACCGGATCGCCGCGCCGGACGCGAAGCTCGGCCTGCCGGAGGTCAATCTCGGCATCATTCCGGGCGCGGGCGGAACGGTGCTTCTGCCCCGCGTCATCCCGGCGGACCGTGCGCTCGACATGATCGCAGGGGGCAAGCCGGTCGCGGCGAAGACGGCGCACGAGGTGGGTCTCGTCGACAGAATCGCCGAAGGCGACCTCATGGAGGCGGCACGCGCGTTTGCACTGGAGGCCGCCGGCGACGAGAGGCGCCCGTCGCTGATGGAACGGCCCGCGATTCCGCCCGGCGACCCGGAAGCCTTCGAGGCGCAGAAGGCGCGCGTCCGGGCGAAGGCGCGAGGCCAGAACTCGCCCACGGCCGCGATCCTCGCCGTCGAGCGTGCGCTCGGGATGGACGCCGCGGGCGCCTTCGCCGCCGAGCGCGCGGCCTTCGAGGCGCTGCGCGACAGCGAGCAGGCCGCAGCCCTCCGCCACGTCTTCTTCGCCGAGCGCAGCGTCTCGCGTATCGACCGCGCCCAAGGGGCCGTGCCGCGCCCGCTCGACCGCATCGGCGTCGTCGGCGGCGGGACCATGGGCGCGGCCATCTCTGCTGCCTGCCTGCTGGCCGGGCTGCCCGCCGTCCTCGTGGAGCGCGACGCCAGCGCCGCACAGGCGGCGCACGGGCGGGTCATCGACATCCTCGACGCCAGCGAGAAGCGGGGCCTCGTGTCCGAGGCGGCGCGCAAGGTCGCCGGCGACGCGTTGGTGGCCACGGAGGATTTCGCGGCGCTCCGCGACTGCGACCTGATCGTGGAAGCCGTCTTCGAGGACATGGAACTGAAGCGCGCCGTCTTCGCCGACCTCGACGCCGTGGCGCGGGCGGATGCGGTGCTTGCCTCCAACAGCTCCTATCTCGACCTCGACGCGCTGGCGCAGGGCACCGCCGACCCCGCACGCGTGATCGGGCTGCACTTCTTCTCGCCCGCCCACGTGATGAAGCTCCTCGAACTGGTGGTGACGCGGGACGCAGCACCGGACGTGCTTGCCACCGGCCTCGCCTTCGGCAAGCGGCTGCGGAAGATCACGGTGCCCGCGGGCGTCTGCGACGGCTTCATCGGGAACCGCGTCCTCGCGGCCTACCGGCAGGAGGCGGATTTCATGCTGGAGGAGGGCGCCCTGCCCCACGAGATCGACGCGGCCATGCGCGGCTTCGGCTACCCTATGGGCCTTTACCAGGTCTCCGACCTCTCGGGCCTCGACATCGCATGGGCCATGCGCAGGCGGCAGGAAGCCACGCGGGACCCTGCCGCGCGCTACAGCGAGATCGCCGACAGGCTCTGCGAGGCGGGGCGACTTGGACGCAAGACCGGGCGCGGGTGGTATGACTACAGCGAGGACGAGGCCGGCCGCATCGATCCCTGGGTGACGGAACTGATCGCGGCGGAATCCGCGCGGAAGGGCATTGCGCGGCATAGCTTCGATGCCGACCGGATCATGGCACGTCTCCTTTCGGTCATGCAGGCCGAAGGCGAGCGGCTGCTCGCGGAAGGTATCGCAGCAAGCCCCGAGGCGATCGACGTGGTCATGGTGGCGGGCTACGGCTTCCCCCGCTGGCGGGGCGGGCCGATGTTCATGCGGGGGCGGGCATAGTGAGCGGCTTCATCGACTGGACAGACGCCTTCGACAATTCAGGCTACGTCCCCGGCAGCGAAGCACTGCCCGAGATCTGGGGCGGGCGGGCGCAGGCCTACCGGGACGACCTCGCCACGCGCGGACTGGCGGAAACCGGCATACCCTATGGCACGGGGACGCGGAACGCCTTCGACCTGTTCCGGCCGGAGGGGGCGGCGCGCGGCCTGGTCGTCTTCGTCCATGGCGGCTACTGGCAGCGGATGGACCGTGCCTTCTTCTCCCACATGGCCGAGGGGGCGCGGTCACGCGGCTGGACGGTAGCCATGCCAAGCTACACGCTGGCGCCCGAGGCGCGCATCTCCGCCATCGTGCGAGAGGTCGCGGCGGCCATGGCCGCGGCGGCGGAGCGCGTACCGGGACCGGTCCGGATCGCGGGTCATTCGGCAGGCGGGCATCTCGTCTCGCGGATGGCCTGCGCGGAGACGCCGCTGCCCGAAGCTTTTGCCGTCCGGCTCGAGCGGGTCCTGTCGATCAGCGGCATCCACGACCTTCGCCCGCTTCTGCTCTCGGAGATGAACGACGTCCTGCGCCTGAGCGCCGATGAGGCCATGGCCGAGAGCCCCGCGCTTCACGTGCCTCGGCAGGGCCTCGCCTGCCGCTTCCATGTCGGCGCGGCGGAACGACCGGAGCTCGTCCGTCAGACCCGGCTGATCGCGGAGGCCTGGGGGCTGAAAGGCGGCGACGTGGCCGACGCCTACCTGCCCGCCAAGGACCATTTCTCGATCGTCGAGGGGCTTGCGGCCGAGGGCCCGGTCCTCTCCGCGCTGCTCGACTGACGGCGGCTCAGGCGCGCAGCACCGCGCCGGGGTTCATGATGCCCTTC
>CAZUVG010000355.1:0-3836 GCA_964623765.1 uncultured Roseicyclus sp. | reverse complement strand
CACGCGGGTGCGGGTCCCCTCGGTCACCTTGTAGCCCACGCGGATCGTGTCCCCGGCCTTGAAGTCCGGGATCGTGCTGGCCAGAGTGGCGATCTGCTCGGCCTCGATTTGTTCGATCAGGTTCATCCGATCGGCTCCTCTCATGGCTCGCGGTTGTTCCGCGAAGGTGTCTCGCGTCCCCAGAGCTCTGGTCTTCGGCCGGGTCCGCCTGCCCATCGAGGGATGCGCCCGCCAGAGGTTCGGTTCGTCGTTGCCTTGTCGCTTCCCGCTGCGTCCGCGATTGGCGCCGAAGTCGCGCACGGGTCACAACGAGGAAGGCCCGGTCGGCCGATTCCGGCGCCGGACCTGCGCCCTATACGGCGGCGGGGCGGCGCGATCAACCCTCCTCGCGCCGGGCGGCGTAGGTGGTCCAGAGGTCGGGCCGCCGCGCCTGCGTGAGCCGCTCGGCCCCTGCCCGGCGCCAGCGGGCGATCTCGGCGTGGTTGCCGCCCAGCAGCACCTCGGGGATGGCATGGCCGCGCCACTCGCGCGGCTGTGTGTACTGCGGGTGCTCGAGGAGGCCGTCGGAGAAGCTCTCGTCCGCCGTCGAGGCGGCATTGCCGAGGACGCCCGGGATCAGGCGCACGGTAGCGTCCAGGACAGCCTGCGCGGCAATCTCGCCGCCCGTGAGGACGAAGTCGCCGATGCTGACCTCCTCCAGCGCAAAATGGTCGATCACGCGCTGGTCCACCCCCTCGAAGCGCCCGCAGAGGAGCGTCATGCCCTCCGCCGCGGCGAAGCGGCGCGCCGTCGCCTGCGTGAAGGGCCTGCCGCGCGGAGAGAGATAGGCGCGCGGCCAGCGTTCGGGGTCGTCGGGTGTGCCGGTAGCGGCCATGTCGAGGGCACGCCCCAGAACGTCGGCCCGCATCACGAGGCCCGCGCCGCCGCCCGCGGGCGTGTCGTCGACCTGCCGGTGGCGCCCGATGCCGAAGGGGCGGAGGTCGATCGTCTCCAGCGCCCAGAGCCCTTGCTGCAGCGCGCGGCCGGTCAGCGAGGCCCCGAGGACACCCGGGAAGGTTTCGGGAAAGAGCGTCAGCACCTTGGCGCACCACGCGCCCTTGAGGCGCGGCGGCGCGTCCATCAGCGAGCGCGGCTTCGGGCTCGGGGAGATGGAGAGACGGCCGTGGGAGCGGCCGGGCTGATCGGGGGCGTCCGACATGGCCGCGAGGCTTAGCGTCCGGCCCCTGCGCTGGCAATGGATCGCGGCGGGGAACCTGTGCCGTTCGGGCGGGCCGGACCTGCGCATTCGCGCAGCGGTGGGGCTTGTTCCCGCGCGAGGGGCGGTTATGTCTCCGCCTTCGGAAGGAGACCTGCCATGACCCAGCCGATCCTGTCGGTTCAGGGGCTGTCCAAGACCTACGAGGGCGGCTTCACGGCGCTCGACGACGTGTCGCTCGACATCCGGGAGGGTGAGATCCTCGGCCTGCTCGGCCCCAACGGCGCGGGCAAGACGACCCTGATCGCCGCCGTCTGCGGGCTGGTGCAGCCCACGGGCGGACGCGTGCTGGTGGCGGGTCACGACGCGCAGCGGGACTACCGCGCGGCGCGCAGCCTGATCGGGCTCGTGCCGCAGGAGGTCAACCTCGAACCCTTCGAGAAGGTCATCAACACGGTGCGTTTCTCGCGTGGGCTGTTCGGCAAGCCCAGGAACGAAGCCCTCGTCGAGAAGATCCTGCGCCAGCTGTCGCTCTGGGACAAGAAGGACAGCCCGATCCGTGCGCTGTCGGGGGGTATGAAGCGGCGCGTGCTGATCGCCAAGGCCCTTGCGCACGAGCCGCGCATCCTGTTCCTCGACGAGCCTACGGCGGGCGTGGACGTGGAGCTGCGCCGCGACATGTGGGAGGTCGTGCGCAAGCTGAAGGAGGACGGCGTCACCATCATCCTGACGACCCACTACCTCGAGGAGGCGGAGGCTATGGCCGACCGGATCGGCGTCATCAACAGGGGCCGCATCCTGCTGGTGGAGGAGAAGGAGACGCTGATGAAGCGGCTGGGCCGGAAGGAGCTGGTGATCGAGCTGCGCGAGCCGGTGGAGGCGGTCCCCGGTGCGCTCGGCCACTACGCGCTGAGGCCCGCCGGCGACGGGCACCGGCTGATCTACACCTACGACACGCACGGGCCGCGAACCGGCATTACCCGGCTTCTGGCCGACATGCAGGCCGCGGGGCTGCACCTGAAGGACGTCGAGACGCGGCAGAGCTCGCTGGAGGAGATCTTCGTGGGCCTCGTCGCCGACAAGACCGGGGAGGCACGGCAATGAACCTCCGCGCCGTCGCCGCCATCTACTCCTTCGAGATGAACCGGACCTTCCGCACGATCGGGCAGTCCATCGTCTCGCCCGTCCTGACCACCTCGCTCTACTTCGTCGTCTTCGGCACTGCCATCGGCAGCCGCATCGAGGAGGTCGATGGCATCAGCTACGGCGCCTTCATCGTGCCGGGGCTCATCATGCTGACCGTGCTGCAGCAGTCCGTTTCGAACGCGTCCTTCGGGATCTACTTCCCGAAGTTCATCGGGACGGTCTACGAGCTTCTGTCCGCACCCGTCTCGTTCCTGGAAGTGACGGCGGGTTACGTGCTGGCCGCGGCGACGAAGGCGCTGGCGATCGGGCTCATCATCCTCGGGACCTCGTTCTTCTTCGTGGACCTGACCATCCAGCATCCGCTGGCGACCGCGCTCTTTCTCGTGCTGACGTGCCTGTCCTTCGCGCTCTTCGGGTTCATCATCGGGATCTGGGCGAGCAATTTCGAGCAGCTGCAGCTCGTGCCGCTCCTCGTCATCACGCCGCTCGTCTTCCTCGGCGGCGCGTTCTACTCGATCTCGATGCTGCCCGAAGCGTGGCAGACGATCAGCCTGTTCAACCCCGTGGTCTACCTGATCTCGGGCTTCCGCTGGTCGTTCTTCGGCATGTCGGACGTGCCGGTGGGCTGGTCGCTGCTGGCCATCAGCGGCTTTCTCGCCGTTTGCCTCGCGGCGATCTGGTGGATCTTCCGCACCGGCTGGCGGCTGCGGCCCTAGGCGAGCGCGATCACGCCGAAGATCACCAGCAGGAACAGGATCAGGGCGATGACGATGAGAACCTTCACGCCCGTAAGCGCCATGCCGGAGACGCGGCCGAAGCCGAGCACGCCGGCGATGGCCGCGATGACGAGCAGGATGAGAATGAGTTCGATGATGCCCATGGAGGTCTCCGGCGCGTTTTCTACGGCGGGGCAACCTCCGGCCTGGGGACTTTGTTCCTGTGCCTAGTCGAGCAGGCCCTCGGGCGGGTCCACGATCAGGCGGCCCGCGGCGAGGTCCACGGTCGGAACGATGGCGCGGGTGAAGGGCACGAGGGCGGAGCCTTTCACGCCCTTGCCGCGCAGTTCAAGCAGGTCGCCCGCGCCGTGGTTCAGCACCGCGGCGACCCGGCCCAGTTCCGCCCCGCCGGTGTCGTGGGCGACAAGCCCGATCAGGTCGGCGTGGTAGAACTCGTCGTCGGGCAGGGCTGGCAGCGCGTCGCGCGGGGCGTAGAGGCGGGTGCCGCGCAATGCGTCGGCCTGCTCCTTCGTGGCGATGCCGGAGAGACGGGCGGAGAGGCCGCCCTTGACGCTGCCGGTCAGCCGCACATCGAAGCTGCGGCCGCCATCCTCGGTGGCGAGCGGGCCATAGGCGGCCACGTCCTCGGGGACGGCGCAGAAGCTCTTGAGCCGGACCTCGCCCCGCACGCCGAAGGCGCCCGCGACCGCGCCGACGCAGACCCTGTCAGCCATCGGTGACCTCCGGGGATGGGCCGGGCGCTGGACGTTCGACCTCGA
>CAZUVG010000354.1:0-3871 GCA_964623765.1 uncultured Roseicyclus sp. | reverse complement strand
ATGGCGCGCGCTCTCGGGCAGGACGCCCTTCAGCATGTCGCCGTCGCGCAGGTGAAGGTGCCAGTCGTCGGGACGGCGGATCGTGAGGGTCTCGGTCATGGACCGCCCGCTACACCGATTGCGCGGCCGACGCCAAGGACAAAGGGGCGCGCTGCCTCAATCTTGGGCAATCGGCATGTCCGCGCGGCACGCGGTCACGGCGCCCTTGCCAGCGCCGCGACGCCGGTTCTAGGCTCAACTTCAGGATGTTCGACCTTTCCGCCAGCGATCCGCGCCTACAGCGCGTCCGGGGCCGCGCCGAAGTGACCTTCGGTCCGGGCGCACGGCTCTCGCGGCTTGCGCAGACGGGCGCGGCCAAGGCGATGCTGCCGCGGATGCACGGGCGCGCGCCTGAGGTGGTGTTCCTCAACACCGCGGGCGGGCTCACGGGCGGCGACCGGCTCGACTTCGCCGTGACGCTCGCGGGCGGACAGGCGGTGGCGACCACGCAGACCGCCGAGCGCGCCTATCGCAGCGCCGGGGGGCGGGCGGAGATGGCGACGCGGCTGACGCTCGGGGCAGGCGCGACGCTCCACTGGCTGCCGCAGGAGGTGATCCTCTTCGACGGCGCCGCGCTCGACCGGAGCCTCGAGGTGGAGATGGCGGCGGACGCCACCCTTCTCATGCTGGAGACGCTGGTGCTCGGGCGCGCGGCGATGGGCGAGCGGGTGGGGCGGCTCCACCTGCGCGACCGGCGCCGGGTCCTGCGGGGCTGGCGCCCGGCGCTGATCGAGGGGGTGCTCCTCGACGATGCCGATCTCGTGCGCCCCGGGGCCGCGGGTCTCGGCGATGCGGTCGCGGTGGCAAGTCTTTCGCTTCTCGCGCCCGACGCGGAGGACCGGCTGGCGGGCCTCCGCGCCGTCCTGCCCCCTGACGGGCCCGTGCGGGCCGCCGCGTCGGCCTGGGACGGGCGGCTGACCGCGCGCTTTGCCTCGGCCGAGGCCTTGCCGCTTCGCCGCGCGGTGGCGCGGGCCGTGGCGGCGCTGACGCGCTTGGCCCTGCCGCGCGTCTGGCAGATCTGATCAACATGGAAGGCCGACGATGAATCTCTCTCCCCGCGAAAAGGACAAGCTGATGATCAGCCTCGCCGCGATGGTGGCGCGCAACCGCCTGATGCGGGGGGTGCGCCTGAACCATCCCGAGGCTATCGCGCTGATCACCGATTTCGTCGTGGAGGGCGCGCGCGAGGGGCGCTCGGTCGCGGACCTGATGGAGGCCGGTGCCCATGTCGTGACCGCCGACCAGTGCATGGAGGGGGTGCCCGAGATGATCCATGACGTGCAGGTGGAGGCGACCTTTCCCGACGGCACGAAGCTTGTGACTGTCCATCATCCGATCCGTTAATCAGGAGGTTACGAGATGATCTTCACCTTTCTTCTGGGTCTTGCGGCCGGCGCGCTGACGCCCGTCGCAGAGCCGCACGTCCACCGCGCGATCGAGAGCGTCGCGCTGACGAAGATCCAGGTCGAGCGCTCGGAGATGGACCTCGTGACGCTCGTCCTGCTGCTGCTGCTCGCCTCGGTGCTGAGCGGTGGCGGGTCGTCCTTCGCGCTGCTCGCGGGCGCGCTCGTCGGCGTCTTCGGCAAGCGCATCCTCGCCGCGATCCAGGGCGGGGACCGCGCATGACCCCGGGCGAGATCCTGACGGCACCCGGCGAGATCGAACTGAACGCCGGCCGGGAGGCCGTCACGCTCACCGTCTCGAACACGGGCGACCGGCCGGTGCAGGTGGGCAGCCATTACCATTTCGCCGAGAGCAACGCCGCGCTCGACTTCGACCGGGAGGCGGCGCGGGGCCACAGGCTCGACATTCCCGCGGGCACGGCCGTGCGCTTCGAGCCCGGGCAGACGCGCGAAGTGACGCTCGTGCCCTATGGCGGCGCCCGCGAGATCTGGGGATTCAACCTTAAGGTGATGGGGCCGCTGTGAGGATCGTGACACCCTTCGACGCGTGGCGCGCGGGCCTCGAGATGGCCCGGCTCGGGATCGAGGCGCAGGCAGTGCTCTGGCTGCGGACGATGGGGGCGACGGGAGCGTGGAACACGCCCTTCGACGAGGGCTGGCGCGCGCTGCGGGAGAAGCCCGACGCCTTTGCCGAGGCGCTGGGCCGCGCCGCGGAGGCGGCGTCCCGCGGGCAACCGGCGCCGCTGGTCATCTCCGCGGCGGTCGGCCCCCTGACGCGCGCGGCACAGGAAAACCGGCGCAGGCTCGAGGGACGCGGGCGGCACAGGTGGCGGACGTGAGAGCGGCGGCGGGGGCTGCTGCGCGGCATCGAGAGGCAGGGTAGATGCGCCGAAAAGGGCGCATAGGGATACCGTCGGGCAGGACGGCAACCAACGGGGAGACGGACAAATGTGTGATATCTGCGTGATGAACAGCGTGAAGGAGCGGATGCTGTCGCGCCGCGATTTCTTCAGGGGCTCGGCGGCGATGGCGGCGGGTGCGGGGGCGATGGGGGTTGCGTCGGCGCAACCGGCCTTCGCCCATGCGCCCCAGGCGGTGCATGACATGACTCACGAACTCAGCGAGGATTTCCCGACCTTCGGCGGTGTGCCGGGGATCACCTACGACAAGCAGTTCGACATCGGCTCGGACGGCTACAACCTCTACATTCTGGCGGTGAACGAACACACCGGGACCCATATCGACGCCCCGCTGCACTTCTCGGCCGACGGCGCGTCGGTGGCGGAGATCCCGGTGGAGAGCCTCGCCTGCCCGCTCTGCGTCATCGACATCCGGGCGCGTGCGGAAGGGGACCGGGACACGCAGGTGACGCCCGACGATCTGACCGCCTGGATGGGCGAGCACGGGCCGATCCCGGATGGCGCCTGCGTGGCGATGAACTCGGGCTGGGCCGCGAAGGTCGGCACCGAGGAGTTTCGCGGCGCCGATGCCGCCCGCGGCGGGTCGCTGCATTTCCCGGGCTTCCACATCGAGGCCACGCAGATGCTGCTGGAGGAGACGAACGCGGTCGCCATGGCGGTGGACACCCTGTCCCTCGACCACGGGCCATCGGCCGATTTCGCCACGCATTACGCCTGGCTTCCGGCGGGCCGCTACGGGATCGAGGCGCTCGCGGGGCTCGACGAGATGCCCGCCTCGGGGGCGATGCTCATGGTCGGCGCGCCCAAGGTAAGGGCGGGCACCGGCGGGCCCGCTCGGATCATGGCGCTCGTCTGATGGGGACCGTCCCGCTTATGACCGACGCGGAACTGTCGCCGGAGGCGGCCGAGGTCTTCGCCGAGATCCGTGCCCTCAGGGGCACGGATTACGTCAACAACTTCTGGCGGGCGCTCGCGCACGATCCCGTGACGCTCAGCGCGACATGGGACCGCCTGAAGGACGTCATGGCGCCCGGTGCCCTCGATCCGCTGGTCAAGGAGATGATCTACGTCGCCGTCTCGACGGCGAACGGATGCGACTACTGCATCCACAGCCACACGGCGGCGGCGAAGGGAAAGGGGATGACCCCCGAGATGCACGCCGAGATGCTGGCGGTGATCGGGATGGCGATGCAGACCAACGGCCTCGTGCAGGGGTTGGGGGTCGAGGTGGACGAGGTGTTCAAGGCATGAGGACGCTTGAGCGAAGCTGCCGGCGCGTTAACAGCGGCCGAAGGCCGCCGCGCCATCGACGGGCCGCCCCCCGGCGCGTCGATTTGGCTGAGCTTTGTGCGCCGCTCGGAGGCTTTGCGGATGTGGCGGGGATAAAGCGCTTGGGTCCGACGGTTGGATCGACGCACCGCGGCCCGTCGATGGCGCTCGGGGGATTACCTTATCCAGCCAAGGAATTTTGCGATGTGGATTGCGACCTGAACAACAAGCGCAATCAAG
>CAZUVG010000353.1:0-3887 GCA_964623765.1 uncultured Roseicyclus sp. | reverse complement strand
CGGGCATAGACCTCGCCCGCGCCGGCGAGGAAGTCGGCGAAGATGGGGTTGACCATCTCCTCCTTGCCCGAAAGCGGCATGACGTGGCCGATCGTCATGGCCCGTCCGGTGGCCAGTCGCCGCGCGCGCGAGTTGGGTGCGTAGTTGGCGGCGCGCGCGGCGGCGAGCACGCGGGCGCGCGTTTCCTCCCGGACTTCCGGGTAACCGTTCAGCGCGCGGCTGACGGTGGTCTGAGACAGGCCGAGGGACTCGGCCAGCTGCCTGAGATTCATCGCGGAATCCGCTTCAAAGCGCTTTCAAACGGGATGAGGCTACTCGCCCGCCGCGCGAAATGTCAAAGATTCAAAGGCGCCTGATTTTTCTGCACCTGCGAAATAACGTATTTATTTCCAAGGTGCTTCCGCTGGCGGATTGACTTATCCGTTTCCATCCGAAAGTGTGCGAGCAACCCAAAGCGCTTTGGGGTGGCTCCGCACACCCGTGTCGCAATGGGGCGAATTTCAGCCGGGAGAAGCCGGCGCAAATCTGGGAGGATATCTCGATGAAGACCCGTTTCTTCACCAGCGTGGCCGCGCTCGCCCTGATGGCGGGCACGGCACATGCCCAGGACCTCGTATTCCCGATCGGGGAGGGGGGCTTCAACTGGGACAGCTACGAAAGCTTCGCGGCCGAGCATGACTACAGTGGCGAGACGGTGACGATCTCCGGCCCGTGGGTCGGCGACGACCTCGATCTGGTGATCTCGATGCTGGCCTATTTCGAGGAGGCCACCGGCGCGACCGTCGAATACTCCGGCTCGGACAGCTTCGAGAGCGAGATCCGCCGCGCCGCGCAGACGGGCGGCCTGCCCAACCTCGCCGTGATCCCGCAGCCGGGCCTGATGGCCGACCTCGCGCGTCAGGGCGACATTGCGCCTCTCGGCGAGGACACGGCGGAGTGGATCGTGGAGAACTACGCTGCCGGCCAGTCCTGGGTCGACCTGGCCACCAGCCACAACGAGCAGGCAGGCGGCGACGCGCTCAACGGATTCTTCTACAAGGTCGACGTGAAATCGCTCGTCTGGTACTCGCCGCCCGTCTTCGAGGAGCTGGGCTACGAGATCCCGACCACGATGGAAGAACTCGTGGGGCTCAGCGAGCAGGCGCTCGCCGACGGCTTCACGCCCTGGTGCATCGGCATCGGTTCGGAGGGCGCAACCGGCTGGCCCGCGACCGACTGGGTCGAGGACATCATGCTGCGCACCCAGCCGCTCGAGGTCTATGACCAGTGGGTGTCGAACGAGATCCCCTTCGACGACGAGCGTGTCGTCAGCGCCATCGAGGTCTTCGGCTCCTTCGCCCGGAACGAGGAGTTCACGGGCATGACGCCCGCCGAGGTGGTCGCCAACGACTTCCGCGACGCGCCGGACGGCCTGTTCGAGATCCCGCCGCAGTGCCTGATGCACCGGCAGGCCTCGTTCATCCCGACATTCTTCCCCGAGGACGCGGAGTTCGACTTCTTCTACTTCCCGCCCTTCGAGGCAGAAGACCTTGGCAGCCCCGTCCTCGGCGCGGGAACGGCATGGTCGATCACGCAGGACAGCGAGGCCGCACGCGGCATGATCGAGTGGCTCAAGACGCCGATCAGCCACGAGCTCTGGATGGCGCAGTCGGGCTTCCTGACGCCCCATACCGGCGTCGACACCGAACTCTATGGCGACGAGACGCTGCGCGGCATGGGCGAGATCCTGCTGGAGGCGACATCGTTCCGCTTCGACGCCTCGGACCTGATGCCGTCGGAGATCGGAGCGGGCGCCTTCTGGACCGGTATGGTCGAGTACATGCGCACCGGCGAGGCCGCCGAGGAGGCCGCGTCGATCCAGCGCTCCTGGGACGCGATCCAGTAACGGCGACCTGATCACGGCGGAGAGCGGCGCGAACCGCTCTCCGCCTCTCGAGACGGGGAACGGCGCGGCGGCCGCGGAGGCGGCTGCGCGCGCAAGGGAGGCGCTCATGTCAGTCCTGGTGTCCGGAGCCTTGACGATCCTGATCGGGGTCGGGGGGATGTTCGCCTACTTCTGGCTCTCGAACTACCTGCTCGACCGGGTGTTCTTTCCGGCCGAGGGCGACAACATAGGGCAGAACGTCCGGCGGGCGGCCGCGATCCGTCCGTGGCTCTTCGTCTTCCCGGCCATGTTCGCTCTTGGCATGTATCTCGTGGTGCCGGTGTTCTACTCGGGCTGGCTGTCGCTGAGTTCATTCGCCTCCGAGCAACTGGCCGACCGCGGGGTTCTCGCCAACTACGCCGCGATCTTCTCCGACAGCGTCTTCCGCACCGCGCTGCTGAACAACATGCTCTGGGTGCTCGTCGTGCCCGCGGCCTCCACCTTCTTCGGGCTTCTGGCCGCGCAGCTCACCGACCGGCTGAGCTGGGGCAACGTCGCCAAGTCGTTGATCTTCATGCCCATGGCGATCAGTTTCGTCGGCGCCTCGCTGATCTGGAGTTTCGTCTACGACCCCGACATGGACGTGGGCGTGATCAACGCCATCCGCGGTCTTTTCGGCGCGGAGCGGGGCGTGACGCTGATCGACGGGCAGATCGCGGACAGTTTCCTGCTGATGGTCGTGCTGATCTGGATCCAGACGGGGTTTGCCATGGTGATCCTGTCCGCCGCCCTGCGCGGCGTGCCCGAGGACACGATCGAGGCCGCCATCATCGACGGCGCCAACCCGTTCCAGATCTTCTTCAGGATCAAGGTGCCGCAGATCATGCCGACGATCCTCGTCGTCTGGACCACGATCACGATCCTCGTGCTCAAGGTCTACGACATCGTGGCCGCCATGGGCAGCCAGTATCGTAACCTGGAAATCCTGCCCACGCAGATGATGCAGTATTTCGACAGCGGCAATTACGGTTTCGCCACGGCCATCTCGGTCGTCATCATGATCCTCGTCCTGCCGGTGATGGTCTGGAACATCCGCCAGGCCCGGGCCGAGACGCGCTGAGGGGGAGGGAGCGACATGGACAACATCGCAGGACAGAAATCGAGCCTCTCGATCGTCACCCATATCACCACCGCGCTGTTGGTGCTGATCTGGATCGTGCCGACCGTCGGTCTTCTCGTCACCTCCTTCCGTCAGGCGGACGCGATTTCCAGTTCCGGCTGGTGGGAGGCGCTCCGCGGCACGGCGCAGCTCTACGTCGTGGAAGTGCCCGTCGACGAGCAGAGCTCCATGGAAGGCGTCTGGATGATCGAGGACAACGTCTTCGATCTCTCCGAAGGGACCGTCCCCGCCTCGATCCTCGAACGGCGCACGGTGGACAGCTTCGGCACCTCGCGCCTGCGCGGCGCCGACACGCCCGCGGGCGGGACGGCGGAGTTCCGCGGCGCGGAGATCACGGTCGAGGCCGACGGCGAGGTGATCGTGCGTTCGCCCGAGCGGCTGGAGGATCCGCTGCGCCTGCCGGTGGCCATGCTGGCGCCGCCCCAGCTGACGCTCGACAACTATGCCGAGGTGCTCACGGACAGGGATGCCGAGGAACGGGCCGAGGCGCTGGAGCGCGGCCGTTCGCTCGACGACCTCCTGTTCTCGGAGGAGGCGCTGTTCGGACCCTTCATCAACACGCTCACGGTCTCGATCCCCGCCACGATCATTCCGATCGTGATCGCCGCCTTCGCGGCCTACGCGCTGGCGTGGATGGACTTCCCCGGGCGCGGATTCCTGATCGCGGCCGTCGTCGGCCTGCTGGTCGTGCCGCTCCAGCTGGCCTTCGTGCCGCTGACGATCATCCATTCCTGGCTCGGCATCGGGAAGAGCTTCCTGGGGATATGGCTTGCGCATACGGGCTTCGGCCTGCCGCTCGCGATCTACCTGTTGCGCAACTACATGGTCGGCCTGCCGCGCGAC
>CAZUVG010000352.1:0-3888 GCA_964623765.1 uncultured Roseicyclus sp. | reverse complement strand
TGCTCTTCCGATCTGGACGGAGAATTCGCTTATAGCTTTGACACTTAACCCCAGTAAGGTAACGTGAGCGGGGGGTCTGCCTCATGCCTGTTGGTCCAAGTTCTCTCTCCCTTCCGATCCGGATGTCGACGGATTTCGACACCCTCGATCCGGTGCTCCTGCGTGCCCGGATCGACGAGTCGCTGGGCGCCATCGCCACGGCGCGGATCGACTTCGCGGGGCCCCGGCTCGGGATGCCGATGGAGGACGTGCTCGGCAAGGTCATCACGCTCGAGATGGATGCCGGCGCCGCCGAGACGCGCAGCTGGCATCTGCACTGCACCGCCCTCGAATGCCTCGGGCGGCAGGGCGGACACATGCTCTACACCGCCGAGCTGCATTCGTGGCTCTGGTTCCTCACGCGCCGGCGCAACATGCGCATCTTCAAGGACATGAGCGTCCCCGACATCGTCGAGCAGGTGATCGAGGATTACGGCTTCTCCGGCTTCATCCGCCGCCAGCTGACCGAGGCGCACGAGGCGCGCGTCTTCACCGTCCAGTACCGCGAGACCGATCTCGATTTCATCTTCCGCCTGATGGAGGAGGTGGGCATCCACCACGCCACCGTGCACGCCGATGGCGAGCAGCGGCTCTACATGGCCGACTACAACGCGGGCTATCCGGCGATGACCGGCAGCAGCGTGATCGAGTACTATGATCGCACTGCACGCTCGGCGCCCTTCGCCCAGTACGTCTATGCGATGCAGGAGCGGAAGTCCGTGGCGACGGGCAAGGTCCGGCTCGACGATTACGACTTCAAGAACCCGTCTTCCGCGAACGAGGTCGCGCTGGAGATCTCGGAAAGCCATCCGCAGGCCAGGCTCGAGGATTACGACTACCCGGCCCTGCCGCGCAGCGATGCCGGGGGCAAGTTCAGCGGGGCCGACACGGTCCTGCGCGCGCGGATGGAGGAGCACGCCGCGCGGCACCAGCGCTGGATGGGGCTCGCCAACCACCCCCACATCGGCCTCGGCGGCGCCTTCACCCTGCGCGAGCACCCGATCATCGCGGCCGATACCGGCCTTCTGCCGATCCGGATCAGCCACCAGCTCCGCCTGCTGGAGGAAGACCTCTCGGACCCGATGCTGTTCGAGAACTGGGGCACCCCGCTCGATTTCGGCGAGGACAGCGAAGAACGCTATCGCGCCGAATTCGAGGTGCAGGACGAAAAGGTGCCCTACCGTCCGCCCCGCGCGACGCCGAAGCCCGTCGTCGCCGGGCTGCACACCGCCGTGGTCACCGGACAGGAGGGCGAGGAGATCGACACCGACCAGTTCGGCCGCATCCTCGTGAAGTTCAACTGGCAGAAGGATGTCCCCTCCTGCCGCGTCCGCGTGATGACGCCCTGGGCCAGCGCCGGCTTCGGCATGATCGTCATTCCCCGCATCGGCGACGAGGTCGCCATCGTCTTCGAGGAGGGCGACCCGGATCGCCCGCTCTGCATCGGCTCGCTCTACAACGGCGCCAACAAGGTGCCCTACAAGCTGCCCGAGAACATGACGCAGACGGGAATCAAAACGAACTCGTCCAAGGGCGGAGGCGGCTTCAACGAGCTCAGGTTCGAGGACAAGAAGGGCGCGGAAGAGGTCTATTTCCAGGCCGAGAAGGACTATAACCAGGTCGTCAAGAACGACGCCACGATCACCGTCGGGCTGGAGAAGAAGGACAAGGGCGACATGGACGTGACCGTCCACCGCAACCTCAGCGAGACGGTCAAGACGGGCGACCACACCCACCGCGTCGACTCCGGCAACCAGAAGCGCTTCGTCAAGAAGAACAAGGCGGAGACGATCGAGGGCAAGTCCGACCTGACCGTCACCGGCAACGTCACCGAGACGATCAAGCAGGGCAATCACAAGCGCACCCTGAACATGGGCCACGAGACGGTGAACCTGAAGCTCGGCAACCGCACGGTGAAGGTCGATCTCGGCAAGATCTCCGAACAGGCGATGACGGGCATCGAGTTCAAGTGCGGGATGAGCACCATCAAGATGACCCCGGCCAGCATCGAGATCAAAAGCCTGATGGTGAAGGTCGAGGGGACGGTCATGACACAGGTGAAGGCCCCCATTACGAAGGTCGACGGCACTGGCCTGCTGATGCTCAAGGGCGGCTTCACGTTTATCAACTAGGGACATGGCAGATGGCTGACCGCTTCAGCGACCTCAAGAAGATCCCGCGGCAGCCCGCCGCGCGTCTTCTCGCGGCCGCCAATACGAAGCTTTCGGCCGAGATCTCCGCGCCGGCCGCCGCGCCCGTCGAGACGGTTCTGGCCGAGCTCGCCGAGCACGGCGAGCGGATCGACATGCTGCGCCTGCTCGCGGCCGCCCTGCCCGCGCGCGAGGCGATCTGGTGGGGCTGCCTCGCCGCCCGCGACACGCTGCCGGAAGGCGCGCAGCCGCCGCCGCTGGCGGCCGCGGAATCCTGGGTCTTCAAGCCGGGCGACGAGACGCGCACGGCGGCGGCGACCTCGGTCGAGGCAGCCGAGGCGGACGACGACACCGCACTTCTCGCCCGCGCCGTCGCCATGCATGACGGCAAGCTCGGCCTGGGCGACCTGCAGGCCTACGACGCCCCGCCCGGCGTTGTCCCGGCCCTCGTGTTCGGCATGATTGCGATGGCCATCGGCGCGATGGAGGATCGGGCAGAGCCCTACATGGACACGCTCGCCGACCGCGCGCTCGACATCGCCCGCGGCGGAGACGGGCGCCTGCCGGTGCCGCCGGCCCCACCCTCGCCACAGGAGCAGGCGTTCGCCGAGGCCGGGATCGATCCGACGCAGGCAGAGGAGGGGTGACATGCTGCAGGCCCGCCTGACCGACCCGCATATCGGCGCGTGCACATATGGCAGCCCGATGCCGATCGTCGGGGTCGGCGCATTTACCGTGCTCGTAATTGGCCTGCCCGCCGCGCGGATCACCGATTTCGCGCTGGGCGTCGTCCCGCCGCCTCCGGCGCCGCATCCCATCGCCAAGGGCTCCTCCACAGTGTTCATCCAGGGCCTGCCGGCAGCGCGCCTCCTCGACAATTGCGGTTGCGGCGGGGTGGTATCCTTCGGCGCGCCCACGGTCATCACGGGGGGCTGACGCGGCATGGGCGTGACGCTGCACTTCCAGTCGACGGGCAGCGTGCCGGGGCGCGGCGCGCCGACCGAAATGCGCGGGCCGAGCCTGACCATCGGGCGCGCCGACGACAACGACCTCGTCCTGCCCGATCCCGACCGCACCGTGTCCAAGCGCCACGCCGTGATCGAGGACCACGACGGCGAGATCTCGGTGCGCGACCATTCCTCCAACGGCACCTTCCTCAATTACGGCAAGACGCCCCTCGGCGCGGCACCCACGCCGCTGAACGACGGCGACATCCTCACCATCGGCCCCTACGAGCTGATGGTGCAGATCCTGCGCGCTCCGGCCGGCGGCGGCATCGCCGACCCGCTGGCGGAGGAGGCCGTCTCGCCCGGCGATGCCAGCCGGGTGTCGACGGCGGATCTGCTCGACGACCCCGGCGGCGGCGGCGATTTCCTCGACGACCTGCTGGGCGAGGCGCCGAGGGGCCATACCGGCGTCCGCCGCCCCGAGCTGGGCGATGACGGCGTCCTGCCGCCGCTCGCCGACGAGGACCTGCTTCCGCCCTCGGGCGAGCCCGCCCATGAAGGGCCGAGCTTCTCCTCGCACAACGCCGCGATCGAGGATCACGTCGCGATCGGGGCGCCGCAGACAGCCGAGATCCCCGACGACTGGGACGACCTGCTCGAAGGCATCGGGCCGGACGACGACGCGCCCTCCGGCACGCCCTTCGCAGAACCGCCCCCCGAGGCGCCCCCGCCCGCCCCCGTGGCGGAGGAGG
>CAZUVG010000351.1:0-3895 GCA_964623765.1 uncultured Roseicyclus sp. | reverse complement strand
TCTTGGCGAGCGCCTCGTCGTCGGTCAGGATCATGCCGCCGCGCGGGCCGCGCAGCGTCTTGTGCGTCGTCGTCGTCGCGACATGGGCGTGGGGGAAGGGCGAGGGATAGTGGCCCGACGCCACCAGCCCCGCGAAATGCGCCATGTCGACGAGCAGAAACGCGCCCACCGTGTCCGCGATCTCGCGCATGCGGGCGAAGTCGATGATCCGCGGGATGGCCGAGCCGCCGGCGATGATGAGCTTGGGCTTGTGCTCGGCCGTCAGGGCGGCGACCTGGTCGTAATCGACTTCCATGTCCTGCGGGCGCACGCCGTACTGGACCGCGTCGAACCACTTGCCGGACTGGTTGGGCTTCGCCCCGTGCGTCAGGTGCCCGCCTGCATCGAGGCTCATGCCGAGGATCGTGTCGCCCGGCTGCAGCAGCGCGGTGAAGACGCCCTGGTTCGCCTGGCTGCCGGAGTTCGGCTGGACGTTGGCGAAGCCGCAGCCGAAGAGCTCCTTCGCCCGGTCGATGGCGAGGTTCTCGGCAATGTCCACGAACTCGCAGCCGCCGTAGTAGCGTCGGCCGGGATACCCCTCGGCATACTTGTTCGTCATCACCGAGCCCTGCGCCTCCATCACGGCGGCGGAGGTGATGTTCTCGGACGCAATCAGCTCGATCTCGTCGCGTTGGCGGCCGAGTTCCTTGCGGATGGCGGCGAAGATCTCGGGATCGCGGTCCTCGAGACTCTCGGTAAAGAATCCGGCGTCTCGGTGGGGGGCGTTCATGGGGGCTCCTCCTCGGGTGCTGGCGGCGTGGGCGCACGTGGGCCCGCTGGCCTTCGATGGGAGCATCTATGTCATTCGGACCCGTCGGGAAAGTGCGGAAAGCGGCGCATGTCGTCGCGCCGGCGGGTCGCCGCCCGTCGCGGCGGGCCTTCGCCATTGAGTTTCCCCGGGGGGCGCGCGACAGTCGCGCCGGGACGGAAGACCACGCAACGAGGGGAGGGCCCATGCCCGCGGCCCGCAACATCGCGTTTCTCGCGGCGGACACGCCGCTCGCGCAGGACGCAAAGCAAAGGCTCGACGCCCGCTACGGAGCCCATGCGCCGGAGGAGGCAGACGTCATCGTGGCGCTTGGCGGTGACGGCTTCATGCTGTCCACGCTCCACGCGACACAGCAGATGGAGGCGCCCGTCTACGGCATGAACCGCGGCACCGTGGGCTTTCTGATGAACGCCTACCGCGAGGACGACCTCGTCGAGCGTCTCGAGGCCGCCGAGGAGGAGGTTATCAACCCTCTCCACATGCGGGCCGTGCGGGTGGACGGGTCCCAGCACGAGGCGCTGGCGATCAACGAGGTGAGCCTCCTGCGCGCCGGGCCGCAGGCAGCGAAGCTCAGGATCTACGTGGACGGGCGGCTCAGGATGGAGGAACTCGTGTGCGACGGCGCGCTCGTCTGCACGCCGGCGGGATCGACGGCCTACAACTATTCCGCCCACGGGCCGATCCTGCCCATCGGCGCCGACGTGCTGGCCGTGACCGCCGTCGCCGCCTTCCGCCCGCGGCGCTGGCGTGGTGCGCTTTTGCCGAAGACGGCGCTGGTGCGCCTCGAGGTCATCGACGCCGACAAGCGGCCGGTGATGGCCGATGCCGACAGCCGGTCTGTGCGCGACGTGGCCTCGGTGGAAGTGCGCACCGAGCCAGCCGTGGCCCACCGCATCCTGTTCGACCCGGGCCACGGGCTGGAGGAGAGGCTAATCCGCGAGCAGTTCGTCTGAGCGCGGAAGAGGGCTGGCTGCCGGGATGGTTCAACGCTAAACAATTTCGCGAAAGCCGGTTCGGAGGGGAGGCGGGATGAGCGACGAGAAGATCGAAAGCCTGCGCGCAGCGGCGCTGTTCTACCACGAATTCCCCAAGCCCGGGAAACTGGAGGTCCGCGCGACCAAACCGCTGGCCAACGGCCGTGACCTGTCGCGTGCCTACAGCCCCGGCGTGGCCGAGGCCTGCCTTGAAATCAAGGCCGATCCGGTGGACGCGGCGCGCTACACGGCACGCGGCAACCTCGTGGCCGTGGTCTCGAACGGCTCGGCCGTGCTGGGCCTCGGCAACATCGGCGCGCTTGCCTCGAAACCGGTGATGGAGGGCAAGGCGGTCCTGTTCAAGAAGTTCGCCAACATCGACTGCTTCGACCTCGAGATCGAAGAGCAGGACCCCGAGAAGCTCGCCGAGATCGTCTGCGCGCTGGAACCGACCTTCGGTGCCGTGAACCTCGAGGACATCAAGGCGCCCGATTGTTTCATCGTCGAACGGATCTGCCGGGAGCGTATGAACATTCCCGTCTTCCACGACGACCAGCATGGCACCGCGATCGTCGTGGGCGCCGCGGCGACCAACGCGTTGAGGATCGCGGGCAAGCGTTTCGACGACATCAAGGTGGTCTCGACGGGCGGCGGTGCCGCGGGGATCGCCTGCCTCAACATGCTGCTGAAGCTCGGGGTCAGGCGCGAGAACGTCTGGCTCTGCGACATCCACGGCCTTGTCCACGAGGGCCGCGAGGTGGACATGAACCCGCAGAAGGCGGCCTATGCCAAGGCTTCCGGCCTGCGCACGCTCGCCGAGGTGATCGACGGCGCGGACCTGTTCCTCGGTTTGTCCGGTCCCGGCGTGCTGAAGCCCGAGATGGTCGAGCGCATGGCCGAGCGCCCCATCGTCTTCGCGCTGGCCAATCCCACGCCCGAGATCCTGCCCGACGAGGTCCGTGCCGTCGCGCCTGACGCGATCATCGCCACGGGGCGGAGCGATTTCCCGAACCAGGTCAACAACGTGCTGTGCTTCCCGTTCATCTTCCGCGGCGCGCTGGACGTGGGCGCGACGGAGATCAACGACGAGATGCAGATCGCCTGCATCGAGGGGATCGCGGCGCTGGCGCGCGCGACGACCAGCGCCGAGGCCGCCGCCGCCTACCAGGGGGAGCAACTGACCTTCGGGCCGGATTACCTGATCCCGAAGCCCTTCGACCCGCGCCTTATCGCCGTGGTGGCGAGCGCCGTCGCGGAGGCCGCGATGGCTTCGGGCGCGGCAACGCGTCCGCTGGAGGACATGGGCGCCTACAGGGCGAAGCTAAACCAGTCCGTCTTCCGGTCCGCGCTCATCATGCGCCCGGTCTTCGACGCGGCTGCCACCACCTCGCGCCGGATCGTCTTCGCGGAAGGAGAGGATGAGCGTGTCCTTCGGGCGGCGCAGGCGATGCTGGAGGATACGACGGAGACGCCAATCCTGATCGGGCGGCCCGAAGTGATCGAACGCCGGGCCGAGCGGGCGGGGCTGACGATCCGGCCGACGGTGGATTTCGAACTGGTGAACCCGCAGGACGACCCGCGTTACCGCGACTACTGGGGCACTTACCACGAGGTCATGCAGCGAAAGGGCGTGACGCCCGACCTGGCGCGGGCCATCATGCGCACCAACACGACCGCGATCGGGGCCGTGATGGTGCACCGGGGGGAGGCGGACTCGCTCATCTGCGGGACGTTCGGCCAGTATCTATGGCACTTGAACTACGTTACCCAAGTCCTTGGAAATGATGATCTCAAGCCGGTAGGGGCGCTGAGTCTCATTATCCTGGAGGACGGCCCGCTCTTCATCTCCGACACCCATGTCCACGCCGTGCCGAGTCCCGGGCAGATCGCCGAGACCGTGATCGCCACCGCCCGTCACGTGAAGCGCTTCGGCGTCGAGCCCAACATCGCGCTCTGCTCCGGCAGTCAGTTCGGAAACCTCGACAGCGACAGCGGGCGGCGGATGCGGGCGGCGCTCGAGATCCTCGACGCCGAGCCGCGCGGCTTCGCCTACGAGGGCGAGATGCATGCCGACAGCGCGCTCGACCCCGAGCTGCGGGCGCGCACCTTCCCG
>CAZUVG010000350.1:0-3904 GCA_964623765.1 uncultured Roseicyclus sp. | reverse complement strand
TTCTCCGAGACGGAGGACGGGCGCTACATGATCACTCTCTCCGGCATCTCGCGCTTCCGAATCGCCGAGGAGGTGTCGGGCTTCACGCCCTATCGTCGCTGTGACGTGACCTGGGACGGCTTCTCGCGCGATCTGGGTCCGGTCGAGCACGACCCCGCTTTCGAGAGGGAGGCGTTCCTCGACCTGCTCGGACGCTACTTCGAGGCGATGCACCTCTCCACAGACTGGGAGACCCTGAAGGAGGCCGAGGACGAGTTGCTGATAAACTCGCTCTCCATGCTCTGTCCGTTCGACCCCGAGGAGAAGCAGGCGCTTCTGGAGGCGCCCTCGCTGTCCACGCGGCGCGAGACGCTGTGGACGCTGCTGGAATTCTCGCTCCGCGGCGGCGCGCCAGAGGAGACGATGCAGTGAACGACACGCCAGAGACCTCCCCGGACGACGACGAGGCAGCGCCCGAGCCTTCCTTCGACAGGCGGATGCTGGAGGCGCTCGTCTGCCCGATGACGCACGGAACCCTCTCCTACGATGCCGAGCGGCAGGAACTCCTGTCGAAGGCCGCGCACCTGGCATACCCGATCCGGAACGGCATTCCGATCATGCTGGAGGAGGAGGCGCGCCAGCTCGACTGAACCGAGGGCTGGGGCGTTGCGATTGCGGAAAGATGAAGGCGCGGGCTGTCAGAGAGCCTGGCCGCGCAGCAGCCGCGGGACATCGCCGGTGAGGCCCGCCGCCTCGCGGATGAAGCGCCGCCGGAGGCCAGGGGCGGCCTGTACGAGGCCCATGCCGACGTCGCGAAGCAGGCGGAGGGCAGAATTGTCGTTCGAGAACAGCCGGTTGAACGCGTCCGTCGCCACGGCCATCGTCGTCGTGTCGAAGCGGCGCCAGGTCTGGTAGCGGGCCAGCACGTCGGCCTGCGCGATGTCCTCGCCGCGGCGCCGGGCGTCCGACAGAACCTCGGCAAGCGCCGCTATGTCGCGAAGGCCGAGGTTCAGGCCCTGCCCCGCGATCGGGTGGATCCCGTGCGCCGCGTCACCGACGAGCGCGAGGCGTTCGGCCACGAAGCGCTCGGCGAGGCTGAGGGCGAGCGGGTAGGAATACCGCGTCCCGGCGAGCGCGATCTCGCCGAGGAAGTCGCCGAAGGCCGGGCGCAGAGCATCGATATAGCCCGCGTCGTCCATGGCGGCGATCTCCTCGGCCCGCGCGGTGCGTTCGGACCAGACGATGGAGGACCGGTTCCCGGGCAGGGGCAGGATGGCGAGCGGACCGCCCGGCATGAAGAATTGGTGCGCGATCCCGTGGTGCGGCTTCTCGTGGGACACCGCGCAGACCAGTGCGGTCTGGCCGTAGTCCCGGCCGATCCGCCGGATGCCAGCGCGCGCGGCCGTGCCGCTGCCGCGTCCGTCGGCGCCCACGAGGACGCGGCCCGCGAGGGTCCGGCCGTCCTCGAGCGTCACATGCGCGGTGCCTTCGGTCGACTGCGTGACGACCCTTGCCGCGGGCAGGTGCGTCACGCGCCGTTCGGCTTCGATGGCGTCCAGAAGCGCGCGGCGGAGGTGGCGGTCCTCCAGCATGTAGCCCATCGGGCCTTCCTCGATCTCGGAATGATCGAGGTGCAGGAAGAACGGCCCGGCCCCTTCGCCCGCGCGCCCGTCCGAGGCCTTCACCTCCAGGATCGGCTGGGCGCGATCCTCGAGCCCGTCCCAGAGCCCGAGCGCCCCGAGCATCTGCACGGAGGCGAGCGCGAGCGCGTAGGACCGTCCGTCGAAGGTCTCGCCCGCCCGTGTCGCGGAGGGCAGCGCGTCGATCACGACCGACGAAAGCCCCGCCTGCGCCAGCGCCAGAGACAGGCAGCAGCCGTTGAGGCCGCCGCCGACGATCAGGATGTCCGCATCGTTGTCCATGCGCCGACTATGGCCCGCGGCAGGGGATTGTCTATGGTCCGGCCCCCCGTTAGCGTCCGCCGCGACAACGTGACGGTGGGGACGGGATGGACAACTGGCTTTGGATGAACGCCTGCGACCTGGGTCGCGGTATCGGGGCGGGCGAGATCGACCCCGTCGCACTGACGGAGACCTACCTTGCCGCCGCCGAGGCGCATCCCCATCGCGACCGCATCTATACTGTCCTGACCCGGGACCGGGCCATGGCGGAGGCGGAGGCCGCGGCGCACCGCGCGCGCCACGGCGTCCGGCACGGCCTGCTCGACGGGGTGCCGATAAGCTGGAAGGATCTCTTCGACGGTGCCGGAACGCCGACCGAGGCCGGCTCGCGCCTTCTGGAGGGACGCGTTCCCGAGGCGGATGCCGAGGTGCTCGCGCGGGCGACGCGGGCCGGTCTCGTCTGCCTTGGCAAGACGCACATGTCCGAACTCGCCTTTGCCGGGCTCGGCCTGAATCCCACCTACCGGGGCACGCCGGAGGGCGCGACGCCGCCCAACGTGCACGATGCGGACTGCGTGCCGGGCGGCTCGTCCTCCGGTGCTGCGGCCTCCACGGCCTTCGGGATCGCGGCGGCGGGGATCGGGTCGGACACCGGCGGGTCGGTGCGGGTGCCGGCGGCATGGAACGACCTTGTCGGCCTCAAGACGACGCACGGACGCCTGTCGCTGGAGGGTGTCGTGCCGCTGGCCGAGGCCTTCGACACGGTCGGGCCGCTTGCCCGCAGCGTCGAGGACGCGGCGCATCTTCTCGCGGTGATGGAGGGCGGGGCCGCGCCGGACCTCTCGGGCGCCAGCCTGCAGGGCGCGCGGTTTCTCGTGCTGGAGGCCTACACGCAGGACGCCGCGCCGGACCAGGCCCGCGGCTTCGCACTGGCGCTGGAGAAGTTCGCCGAGGCGGGCGCCACCATCGAGACCGGCCACATCGAGGCGATCGACCCGGCCATGGATCTCTCGCCGGTGCTTTTCGCGGCCGAAGCCTACGGCATCTGGCGCGAGGCGATCGAGGCGGCGCCCGAGAAGATGTTCGACCGCGTGCGCGACCGTTTTCGCGGCGGCGCGGATTTCTCCGCGCCCGATTACGTCGCTGCATGGCGCAGGCTTCGTGCCTGTCGCCGGGAATGGGACGCCGCCCTCGCGGCCTATGATGCGGTTCTTCTTCCGACGACGGCCAACGCCCCGCCCGAGATCGCGCGGCTCATGTCGGACCCGGATTACTACGTGGCACAGAACCTGTTGACGCTCAGGAACACGCGGGTGGGCAACCTCATGGGGTCCTGCGGCCTGACGTTGCCCACCGGCGTTCCTGCCGCCGGGATAATGATGCTTGCCACCCCCATGGCCGATGCGCGCCTCCTCAGGCTCGGGGCGGCGGCCGAGGCAGCGCTGGCCTGAAGGCCACAACGGCCGGGAAAAACGGTCCTTTTTCTGGACAGCCGCGCGGCCCGCACGATAGATTGCCGCCAAGCCGGGACGATACGATCCCGGGATCTGAGGCAGTCATGGTCTTTCCCGAGCGGTTCTCGAACCTGCCAGAATACGCGTTTCCGCGTCTGCGGAGGCTACTCGACGTCCACGAGCCGGGCGGCGAGCCCATCGCCATGACCATCGGCGAGCCGCAGCATCCGTTTCCCGACTGGGTGGGCGACGTGATTGCCCAGAGCCTCGAGGGCTTCGGCCGCTACCCCCCGAACGACGGCACGGCCGGGCTGCAGACCGCCATCGCACGATGGATCGCGCGGCGCTACGGCGTGCATGTCTCGGCCGACCGGCAGGTTCTGCCGCTGAACGGCACGCGCGAGGGGCTGTTCAACGCCTGCATGGCGCTGTGTCCCGAGACCAAGGCGGGCAAACGGCCCGTCGTCCTGATGCCAAACCCGTTCTACCAGGTCTATGCCGTGGCCGCGCTGGCCGTGGGCGCGGAGCCGGTCTACGTGCCGGCGACCGAGGCGACGGGCCATCTGCCGG
>CAZUVG010000349.1:0-3908 GCA_964623765.1 uncultured Roseicyclus sp. | reverse complement strand
TTTCGCCTTCGTCCACGACACGGCGCTGGAGAACGTACCCGGAAGCTTCGAGGAACTCGCCGCCTCCGACGTCTCTATCGTGATCCAGGACCCGCGCTCCTCCACGCCGGGACTCGGCCTCGTGCTCTGGGTCGAAGCCGCCTACGGCGACCGCGCGGGCGAGATCTGGGAGGGGCTTGCCGACAACGTCGTGACCGTCACGCCGGGATGGTCCGAGGCCTACGGGCTGTTCCTCGACGGGGAGGCGGACATGGTCCTGTCCTACACGACCTCCCCCGCCTACCACCTGATCGCGGAGGACGACCCCACCAAGGCCGCCGCCCCCTTCGACGAGGGGCATTACATGCAGATCGAGGTGGCGGGCATCCTCGCGAGCACCGACCAGCCCGAGCTCGCGCGGGAGTTCCTCGCCTTCATGCTGACCGAGGGCTTCCAGGGCGTCATCCCGACGACCAACTGGATGTATCCCGCCGCGCTTGCTCCCGAGGAACTGCCCGACGGGTTCGAGACTCTCATCACGCCCGAACGCGCGCTGATCTTCGCACCCGATGAGGCCGCCGAGGTCCGGGACGAGGCCGTGGAGACATGGGCGCGCGCGCTCGCCCGCTGAGCGGCGCGGCGTGGGCGGGTGCGGGTCTGTCCGCGCTCGTCGCGCTCGCGGTGCTCGGGCCCCTCCTTGCCGTGGCGCTGGCGGCAGAGACGCCCGGGCGGCTCGGCGCGGCCGACGCCGCGGCGATCCGCTTCACGCTCCTGCAGGCGGTGCTTTCGGCGCTGTTCAGCGTCGCGGCCGCGATCCCCGTGGCCCGGGCGCTTGCGCGGCGGAGGTTCCGGGGTCGGCGCCTGCTCGTCGCGCTGATGGGCGCGCCCTTCATACTGCCGGTTATCGTCGCGGTTCTCGGGCTTCTCGCGATCTTCGGCCGCGCGGGCTGGCTCAATGCGGTGCTGGAGGCCCTCGGCGCGGGCACGATCTCGATCTACGGGCTTTCGGGCATCGTCCTTGCGCATGTCTTCCTGAACCTGCCGCTCGCGGTGCGACTTCTCCTGCAGGCGTGGCTTGCCGTGCCGTCCGAGCGGATGCGGCTCGCGGCATCGCTCGGCTTCACGGCGCGTGACATGCGCCGCCATTTCGAGCGGCCGATCCTGCGAGCGGTGCTGCCGGGCGCCTTCGTCATCATCTTCCTCATCTGCGCCTCGAGCTTCGCTGTCGCGCTGATCCTCGGCGGCGGACCGCGGGCGACGACGGTGGAGCTCGCGATCTACCAGGCCTTCCGCTTCGACTTCGACCTCGGCCGCGCGGCCCTGCTGGGCCTCATCCAGGCGGGGATCTGCATCTCGGCGGGGCTGCTGGCGCTCGCCCTCGTGCGGCAGGACGCAATGGGCGCCGGCCTCGACCGTCCGCCGGTGCCCTGGCCGGGCGACAGCGGCGCGGCGCGGGCGGGCGACGCCCTGACGATCTCGGCGGCCGGCGCCTTCCTGCTGCTGCCCCTCTCGGCGGTGCTGCTGGAGGGCGCGGCGACCGTGGCCGGTCTGCCGCAGGGGGTCTGGATGGCCGCTCTCCGTTCGATCGCCGTGGCGCTGGGCTCGACAGCGCTAACCGTCGCGCTGGCGGTTCCCATCGCGCTTTTCGTGGTCAGTCGCAGGGCCGCGGGCGTTGCCGAGGCGGCGATGGCGCTTGCCATCTCCGTCTCGCCGCTCGTGGTCGGGACGGGGCTGTTCCTCATCCTCTTTCCCGTTGCGGACCCCGTCGCGCTTGCGCTGCCGGTTACCGGCTTCGTCAACGCGCTGGTCGCGCTGCCTTTCGTGCTGCGCGCGCTGGTTCCGGCGGTGCGGCAGGCGGAGGCGGGACAGGGGCGGCTCGCTGACGCGCTGGGCATGACCGGCTGGATGCGGTTCCGGCTGGCCATCCTGCCGCGGCTGCGCCGGCCGCTCGGCTTCGGCGCGGGGCTTGCCGGGGCCTTCTCCATGGGCGATCTGGGCGTGATCGCGCTGTTCTCGGCGCCGGGCGAGGCGACGCTGCCGATGGAGATGTATCGCCTCATGGGCTCCTACCGCACGGACGATGCGGAAGGGGCGGCCGTGCTCCTCCTGCTCCTCGCCCTCGGCCTGTTCTGGGCCTTCGACCGCGGGGGGCGCGTGGATGCTGCGGCTTGACCACGTCGAATTGCGTCTGGGCGACTTCCGCCTGTCCCTCGACGCCGATGTGGCCGAGGGCGAGCGCATCGCCGTCCTTGGCGCCTCCGGCAGCGGCAAGAGCACGCTCCTGTCGCTCGTCGCGGGCTTCCACAGGCCCGACGAGGGGCGCATCCTCTGGCAGGGGAAGGACATCGGCATCCTGCCACCCGCGCGGCGTCCGACGTCCATCCTCTTCCAGGACGGCAATCTCTTCCCGCATCTCACCGTGGCGCGGAACGTCGGGCTCGCCCTGCGCACGGACCTGCGGCTGAGCGCGGAGGAGCGCGCCCGCGTCGCAGGCGCACTCGAGCGGGTCGGCCTCGGCGGCATGGGCGGGCGCCGTCCCGCCGAACTCTCGGGTGGGCAGCAGGGCCGCGCGGCGCTCGCGCGTCTCATGCTCCAGGAGCGGCCCGTCGCTCTGCTGGACGAGCCCTTCGCGGCGCTGGACCCGGGCCTTCGGACGGAGATGGCGGGTCTTCTGCGGGACATCTGGCGCGAGCGGGCGATGACCATGCTCCTGGCCAGCCACGACCTGCGCGACGCCGAACGGCTGTGTGACCGCGTCTGGCTGCTTCGGGAGGGGTCGGTGATCCTCGATCGCCCCGTGGAGGGCCTGCGGGAGGCATCGCCCGGGCCGCTTCGCGACTGGCTCTGAAACGTGGAACGCGCCCCCGGGGCCGGAGGCGCGTTCGAAAGACCGGAACGTGTCTTGGCCTTACTCGGCGGGCGTATCGCCCTGCTTCGCGCGCTTCTTCACCGGCGCCCAGATGCGCTTGTTCGTGAGGTAGAGCAGCACCGACAGGATGCCGAGCATGATCACGGCGGTGAAGCCCATCTGCTTGCGGTCCATCAGGTGCGGCTCGGCCGTCCAGGTGAGGAAGGCCGCAACGTCGAGCGCCTGCTGTTCGACCGTGGCCGGCGTACCGTCATTGTAGACGACCCCGTCCTCCCAGAGCGGCGGTGCCATGGCGATCCACTCCGAGGAGAAGGTCTCGTTCTGGTAGAAGATGGTGCCGAACTGCTCCATCTCCTCGCCCGTGTAATGGGTCAGGAGCGATGCCAGGTATTCCGGACCGCCTATGCCGCGGAAGAGCGGGTTCAGGCCAAGGCCGTAGGGACCCGAGAAACCCGCACGCGCCTTGGTCATCACGCTTAGGTCGGGCGAGTTTTCCAGCGAGGATTGCGGGAAGTGGTCGTTGGGCGTTGCCATGCGCCAGTCCTGCAGTTCCTCGTCGTACACCTCGATGAAGTTCTGCTCGATGTAGGCGCGCACCTCGGCCTCCGTCAGGCCGGGACCGTCGGGATCGGTGAGCGTGCGCAGCGGCACGTAGCGCAGGCCGTGGCAGGCCGAGCAGACCTCGGTATAGACCTGAAGGCCACGCTGCAGCTGGTTCTGGTCGAACCGGCCGAACGGACCCTCGAAGGAGAAGCTGTAGTCCTCCACGTAACCGGCGCCGCCGGCGGCCAGCGCCGGCCCCGCTCCGAGGGCCAGCGTGGCTGCTGTCGCCGTGCTGATGGCAAGTTTCCTGAGCATTCTCAGAGTCCTTTCTCTCACTCGGCGGGCGTTTCGGAGGCACCGGTGGTGGACGTGCCGCCCATCTTCTCGGCCATGTTCTGGCGGTAGTCGTCCTCGATGGTCGCCGGCTGGGGCAGCGGTTTCTCGATGACGCCCAGAAGCGGCAGGATCACCAGGAAGTAGGCGAACCAGTAGGCCGAGCCGATCAGGGCGATGTAGG
>CAZUVG010000348.1:0-3910 GCA_964623765.1 uncultured Roseicyclus sp. | reverse complement strand
GGGACGGCACGGCAAGCCCCACCGGGAGCAATGCCGAATAGGGACCGCGCGACGGGGCGCTTCACCCCTGCGGTCCGGGTTGGCAGCTCGAGGCGTCCGGGTGACCGGGCGTCCAGAGGAATGGTCATCCAGAGGGGGCGACCCCTCGGACAGAATCCGGCTTACAGGCCCTCCGCGCGTGATCTCGTCGAATTGATGGAGCGCCTGCTGCGTGCAGTCCTCCCCTCCCCCGCGCCATCGCGACGCGCGCACGGCCATGCCTCCGGCGGGAGTTTCCGGCCGGGATGAAGACGCGCAGGTCACCTCCCGCCACGGCCGTATCCTTCGCCTGAGCGCGGGGGCAGCGCCCCCTTGCATGCGGCCGAGCGGCTGGCGGAGGGGGCCGGGGCCGCGTGCCCTAACGCCGCCGCGCCTCGAAAAAGGCACGCAACAGCGCCGCCGCGTCCTCCTCCCCGATCCCGCCGTAGACCTCCGGGCGCCAGTGCGCCTGCGGATGGTCGAAAACGCGCGCGCCATGCGTCACGCCGCCCGATTTCGGATCGGGGGCGCCATAGTAAAGCCGCGACAGGCGGGCGGCGGCGATCGCACCGGCGCAGGCGGGGCACGGCTCCAGCGTCACCCAGATATCGCACCCCGTCAGCCGCTCGGACCCCAGGGCCGCGCAGGCCGCGCGAATCGCGAGCATCTCGGCATGTGCCGTGGGGTCGATGTGCTCCCGCATCCGGTTTCCGGCCCGCGCGATAACGTGGCCCCCGCGCACCACGGCGGCACCGACGGGCACCTCGCCCCGGTCGGCCGCCGCCTGTGCTTCGTCCAGCGCAACGTCCATGAAGCCATGAAAACCCGCCATGGCGCCCTGTTGCCGCTTTTCGTGGCGCTGTCAAACCGCTAGGGCTCGGGCCATGACGGACGGAGAACGCATTGCCAAGGTCCTCGCCCGCGCCGGTATCGCCTCGCGCAGGGCCGCCGAGCGCATGATCGCCGAGGGCCGCGTCTCAGTGAACGGCAGGGTCATTGACGGCCCCGCGCTCAACGTCACCGCCGACGACCGCATTTCCGTGGACGGCAGGCCCCTTGCGCCGCCCGAGCGACCGAGGCTCTGGCTCTACCACAAGCCCGCGGGCCTCGTGACCAGTGCCGCGGACGAGAAGGGACGCGCGACGGTCTTCGACGCGCTCCCCCCCGACATGCCGCGGGTGATGAGCGTCGGCCGGCTCGACCTCAATTCCGAGGGCCTGCTCCTGCTGACGAACGACGGCGGAATCAAGCGGAGGCTGGAACTGCCCTCGACGGGTTGGCTCAGGAAGTATCGCGTGCGGGTGAAGGGTGGTCCGCGCGACGCCGATCTCGAGCCGCTGCGGCGGGGAATGGACGTGGAAGGCGTGACCTTCCAGCCAATGCAGGTCACGATCGACCGGCTTCAGGGGGCGAACGCCTGGCTCACGGTCGGACTGCGCGAGGGCAAGAACCGCGAGATCCGGCGCGCGCTCTCCGCCATCGGCCTCGAGGTGAACAGGCTGATCCGCATCTCTTACGGCCCCTTCCGCCTCGGCGACCTTGCAGCCGGCGCGGTGTCGGAGGTGAAACCGCGGGTCATGGCAGACCAGCTGGGCCTGCCGGAACTGGTGGAGGGACATGCCGAGGCGAAGACCGGTCGCGGGAAATCCGGGACGCCCCGCGGCGCTAGGGACCGTCCTTCGGCGCCTCGTCGGAGCCCGAAGCCCCGGGACTGATCGCGTAACGCTCGATCAGCCGCGCCTGGCTCATGAAGACGAGGAACAGGAAGGCCGGCAGCCCGAACGTCTCGAATGTCACCCAGAACTCGGTCGACTGCGTGCGCCAGACGATCTCGTTGGCCGCGGCCATGGCCGCGAAGGCCGCGGTGATGCGCCGGGTCAGGATCATCCATCCCTCCTCGCGCATGGGCAGAAGCTCGCCCATCAGGAACTTCAGCCAGGACTGCCCGCGCAGAAGGCCGATCCCGAGCGACACGGCGAAGAAACCATAGACGAGCGTCGTCTTCATCTTGAAGAAGCGCTCGTCGTTGAGCCAGACGGTCAGGCCGCCGAAGACCACGACCATGACGGCGGTGAAGACCTGGATCCGGCTGATCCGCCCCGTGAGCCGCCAGAGGATCCCGATGGAGGCCAGCAGGATCGGCACGAAGGCCGCCGTGACGATTATGAAGCCGTCGTATTCCGTGCCCCCGAGTGTCAGGCTCATGTCCTGGAACCGCATGTAGGCCACGAAAAACAGAAGCGGTGGGCCCAGTTCGAGGGCGTTCTTCACCCAAGGGTTGATCGGTTCGTCGCGCATGAGCGTCCCCTTCAGCCGCCGGCTTCAACTATCACCGCGCCAAGCGCGATCAACCCCATGAGGGCCAGTCGCACGGGGCCGATGCTCTCCTTGAGGAAGAACCAGCCGATAGCCGCCGCGAAGACGGTGGACGTCTCGCGCAGGACCGCCGCCTCGCCGACCTGGTCGAGCCGGGTGGCGAGCATGATCGAGCCGAAGCTCGCGAAGGCGACGAGGCCGCCGAAGAGGCCACGCAGCGCCAGCGGGCCGAGGGGCGGCTTCTCCGGCAGGCTGCGCCAGAAGGCGGCGGCAAGGAACGGGTAGAGAAGGCCGTCGATGAAGAAGAACCAGGCCAGGAAGGTGAACGGGTCGGCGGTGGCGCGGATGCCGTAGGCGTCGAAGGTGGTGTAGAGCGCGACGAAAAGGCCGGTGAGCACCGCGAACCACAGCGCCGGCACCAGCGTCTCCCGGGCGACCGTGACGCGCGCCATGTTGTAGAGTGCAAGACCGTAGAGACCAGCCAGCAGGACGCCGACGCCGAGCCACTGGATGCCCGTGAAGGTCTCTCCGAACAGCAGCCAGGCGCCGATCACGGCGAAAAGCGGGCCGGTGCCGCGCATCACCGGGTAGACGACGGTGAAGGCACCCCGGCGGTAGGCGGCGAGCGTCGCCCACTTGTAGAGCGCGTGGATGACGAAGACACCGGCGAAGATCGGCCACATGTGCGGCTCGGGCCATGGCACGACAAGGAGCGCGACGGGAGCGGCCATGAGCCCGTAGGCCGCGTCGATGGCGCCGCGGGCCAGCAGCGGGTCGTGCCGCCCCTTCTGCAGCGCGCCGAAGACGGCGTGGAGGAAGGCGGCAAGGATCGCGAGCGCCATTGCGAGGCGCGGGGCTGCCTCGGTCCCCTCCACCGAGAGAATCCAGGCGCTCATTGCCGCGCCTGAGCGCAAAGCTTCGAGAACTTTTCCACAGCCCGGGGATGAATGTCAGGAAACCTCGACCCCGACCAGCGCATTGGCGAAGTCCTGAGGGTCGAACGGTTGCAGATCGTCAATCTGCTCTCCCACTCCGATGGCATGGATCGGCAGGCCGAACCGGTCCGCAAGCGCCACGAGGACCCCGCCCTTCGCGGTGCCGTCGAGCTTCGTCATCACCAGCCCCGAAACGTCCGCCATCTGCTGGAAGGTCTTGACCTGGGAGAGCGCGTTCTGCCCCGTCGTCGCGTCGAGAACGAGCAGCGTATTGTGCGGCGCGTCCGGGTCCTTCTTGCGGATGACGCGGACGATCTTGGCGAGTTCCTCCATCAGGTCCGCGCGGTTCTGGAGCCGCCCGGCGGTGTCGATCATCAGGAGATCGGCCCCCTCGGCCTCGGCCTTGCCCATCGCGTCGTAGGCGAGCGCGGCGGGGTCGGAGCCCTCGGGCGCCGTCATCACGGGCACGCCCGCCCGCTCGCCCCAGACCTGAAGCTGCTCGACGGCCGCGGCGCGAAACGTGTCACCGGCAGCGATGACCACCGTCTTGCCGGCCGCGCGGAACTGCGCGGCGAGCTTGCCGATGGTCGTGGTCTTGCCCGAGCCGTTGACGCCCACCACCAGCACCACCTGCGGCTTCT
>CAZUVG010000347.1:0-3933 GCA_964623765.1 uncultured Roseicyclus sp. | reverse complement strand
AAAAGCCGAAGGCGAGGATCGCCAGCAGGATCGTCCACGACTTCAGCGCCTCGCGCTTTTCCACGACGATGGCCGAGTGCAGCAGGGCGATCGCGATGAGCCAGGGCATGAAGGACGCGTTCTCGACCGGGTCCCAGAACCAGAAGCCGCCCCAGCCGAGTTCGTAATAGGCCCACCACGAGCCCAGGCCAATGCCGATGGTCAGGAACAGCCACGCCGCGAGCGTCCATGGCCGCACCCAGCGCCCCCATGCTGCGTCCACCCGCCCCTCGATCAGGGCCGCCACGGCGAAGGAGAAGGCCATCGAGAGACCGACGTAGCCGAGGTAGAGGAAGGGCGGATGGAAGGCGAGCCCCGGGTCCTGCAGGAGCGGGTTCAGATCCTGCCCGTCGAAGGGCGGCGTCGCGACGCGCAGGAACGGGTTCGAGGTAAACAGGATGAATGCGAAGAACGCCACCGCGACCGAGGATTGCACTGCGAGCACGCGGGCCTTGAGCGTCGGCGGCAGGTTGCCCCCGAACCATGCCGCGCAGGCGCCGAAGAGCGTCAGGATCAGCACCAACAGCAGAAGCGAGCCCTCGTGGTTCCCCCAGACGCCGGTGACCTTGTAGATCATCGGCTTCAGCGTGTGCGAGTTGTTGATGACGAGGCTCAGCGAGAAGTCCGACGTCACGAACGCGTAGGTCAGCGCCCCGAAGCTGAAGGCGGTGAGCAGGAACTGCGTCGTCGCCGCCGGCTCCGCGACCGCCATCCAGCCCGGACGGTTCTGCGCAGCGCCGACGAGCGGCACGATCATCTGGAATATCGCCACCATGAAGGCGAGGACGAGGGCGAAGTGGCCGAGTTCTACGATCATGTGCTCGACTGTATGCCGGGCGTTCGTCGGAGCCAAGTGGATGCGTCAGTGCGGCGCATCGGATTTGGCTATGCGCTTTCGGCGGAGGCGGGCCGTCGGCCATCACGTTCCCGTGTTCCATCAGCGCCCGCGGAAGAGACCGCCCAGCAGGCCCCGCACCACCGCCTGTCCCGACTTCGTGCCGAGCTGGCGCGCGAAACTCTTGGCGAAGGTCTCGGCCACGCTGTCGCTGCGCGGAGACCGGCGCACGGTCGAATGCCCCACCCTCTCCCCGCTGTAGCGACGCGCGGCGCGGAACTCGGGCTCGGCCATGGCCTCGGCCTGCTCCTCGGTGCGTTCGGCCGTCTCGGCTGCGCGCGCCGCCTCATCGGCGCGGGCAGTCAGGATCTCGTGCGCGCTCTCACGGTCCATGGCTGTGTCGTACTTGCCCGCGAGCGGCGATGCCGCGACAAGCGCTGCGCGTTCCGCGTCCGTGATGGTGCCCAGGCGCGAGGACGGCGGGCGGATCAGCGTCCGCTCGGCCATGCCCGGCGCTCCCGCGTGCTGCAGAAACGAGGTCACCGCCTCGCCCACGCCCACCTCGCGGATTGCCTGCGCGATGTCGAAGGCGGGGTTGTCGCGGTAGGTCTGCGCCGCACGGTGGAGCGCCTGCCGGTCACGCGCCGTGAAGGCGCGAAGCGCGTGCTGCACGCGGTTGCCGAGCTGGCCCAGAACGTCCTCGGGCACGTCGTCGGGGTTCTGGGTGACGAAGTAGACGCCGACGCCCTTCGAGCGGATCAGGCGCGCCACCTGTTCGACCTTCTGCACCAGCGCCCGCGGCGCGCCCGCGAACAGGAGGTGCGCCTCGTCGAAGAAGAAGACCAGCCGCGGCTTGTCGGGATCGCCGACCTCGGGCAGCGTCTCGAAAAGCTCCGACAAAAGCCACAACAGGAACGTCGCGTAAAGCCGCGGGGACCGCATGAGCCTGTCGGCGGCGAGGATGTTGATGCGCCCCGCGCCCTCCGCGTCCGTCAGGAACAGGTCGCCGAGGTCCAGCGCCGGTTCCCCGAACAGCCGATCGCCCCCCTGCTCTTCCAGCACGAGGAGCCGCCGCTGGATGGCGCCGACCGACGCGATGGAGACGTTGCCGTAGCGCAGGCTCAGCGCCTTGCGGTCCTCGCCCACGGCGACCAGAAGCGCCTGCAGATCCTTCAGGTCCAGAAGCGCCAGCCCCTGTTCGTCGGCGAGCCGGAAGGCGATGTTCAGCACGCCCTCCTGCGCCTCGGTCAGTTCGAGCAGCCGCGCGAGCAGGAGCGGACCCATCTCGGACACGGTCGTCCGCACGGGGTGCCCGCTCTCGCCGAAGAGATCCCAGAAGGTGACGGGAAACGCGCGATAGGCGTAGTCGGACAGGCCGATCTTGCCCGCGCGCTCGGTAAGGGCACCGTGAAGCCCCGCCGAAGCGCTGCCCGCGATGCCCAGCCCGGCCAGATCGCCCTTCACGTCCGACAGGAACACCGGCACGCCGCGGGCCGAGAAGCTCTCGGCCATGATCTGCAGCGTCACCGTCTTGCCGGTACCCGTGGCCCCGGCGATCAGGCCGTGCCGGTTGGCATAGCGCAAGAGAAGGTGCTGCGGCACCGCCCGGTCCTGTCCGCCCCCGCCGATAAGGATGCCGTAGTCCACCTCGTCCAAATTCATCGCCCCCTACGCAAGCGGCCGCGATCCGGCCGGGGATGAACATACAATCTTAACCTTCCCGCGCCAGTATGTGCTTCGGTCCCGGCCATCTGGCCGTCGGGACTGACTTCCTCCCTGTCGACTGGCCGCGCCCTCAACGGGCGCGGCTTTTTTCGTGTTCGGCACCGCGTCGGCCGCGGTCCCGAGATTTGAACGTTGACGACTGACCGAGTCTGGCCTAGCGTCGCCGCCAGAAGTCGGCCAGTCCGACAGGGAGAGAACAACGACAAAGGGCTCGCTTGCCGGGCCCTTTGTTTTTTTTCTTAAGCTCCGTACCGCGTCGCACGGCCGGTCCCGGGGCGCGCGGCAGGTCGCCGATCGGCGCCTTCCCCGGCCAATTCACCCCTGACAGCCGATACGCTTCGTGCTAGCCACGCGACCGAAGCACAACACCTTCCAGCACGAGAGAAGATCCGATGTTCCAGACGATGAACCCGTTGCTCCGCCGCGCGATCGCCGCAGCGGCCCTGTCCGGCGCCGTCGCCGGCCTGCCGATGGCCGCCGCCGCACAGGAGGGCGGAGACGCGCGTCAGCCGGGAGAAGCCTACGTCGCGGACACGTTCACCGACTGGGAGTTGCGCTGCATCACCGCGGCCGAGGAAGGCCAGCCGGAGCGCTGCGAGATGTTCCAGCTGCTGCTCGACGAGCAGGAGAACCCCGTCGCCGTGTTCCGGGTGAACATTCCCCTGATGCTGGCAGAGGAGCAGGTGGCCGTGGCGGTCTTCGTCACGCCGCTCGAGACCTTCCTTGCGCCCGGGATCCGGCTCAGGATCGACGAAAGCGATGCGGTTGGCGTGCCCTACACGCTGTGCGAGCCCTCGGGCTGCCTGGCGCGGGTGCCGCTGAACGCGGAAAACGTGCGCGCCTTCGAGGCCGGTGGGGATGTCTTCCTGGAGATCGCGGCGCTGGTGCGGGGCGATCTCGGCGAGATCGGCGGCGTGCCCGTGCAGCTGACCGCGTCGCTGCGCGGCTTCACCGCCGCATACGCGGCGCTGGAGGAACGCCACGAACCTTTCGCCGAATTCGTGGCCGAGGCACGTGCCGCGGCAAGCGAAGAGGGCGCAGCAAGCGAGTGATCGCGCCGGTTGGCACGCGCGAAACAGGAAGACGACGGCCCGCGCCCTGCCGCGGGCCGTTCGCGTTTCGGCAAGGACGCCCGGGTATCCGCTCTCAGGGTGCCGCCCGTCTCACGGCGCCGCGCGCAGGGCGATAACCGCGTTCAGGCCACCGAAGGCGAAGGCGTTGGACAGGACAGCCTCGACCCGGGTCTCGCGCGCCTCGTTCGGGACGACGTCGAGCGCGCATTCGGGATCCGGCTCCTCGTAACCCACGGTGGGCGCGACGATCCCATCCCTCAG
>CAZUVG010000346.1:3054-3945 GCA_964623765.1 uncultured Roseicyclus sp. | reverse complement strand
GCCGGCACTGCGGGGCAGAACACCGGGCTGGCCAGCCGCATCCTGGAATCGAGCTTCCGGCAGGAGATCCCGCGCATGTTCGCGGCGCTCTTCCTGGTCTCGCTGCTTGGTGTCGTCATCTTCCTCGCCACCAGCTTCCTGTCGAAGGCCGTGCTGGGCCATTGGCACGAAAGCGAGATCAAGCGGGAGGCGTGATGCGGGACGAAGGCACGTCGGTACTGGACGGCGTCCGCGTCGCGGGGCGCGCGGGGCATTGGCGCCTGTCGGTGGAGGGCGGGCGGCTGGCGCTGGCGCCCTCGCAGGCGACGGGCGGTGGGCTTGTTCTGCCGCTCATGGCCGATGCGCATGTGCATCTCGACAAGACCTATACCAGCGCCCGTATCCCGGGACGGCCCGCGACGCTTTTCGATGCGATCGAGATGATGGGCCGCGACGCGCTGCGCTGGACCGAGGCGGATCTGCGGGCGAGAGCCGGTGAGGGACTGGAGCGCGCATATTCGCATGGCACGGGCGCGATGCGCAGCCATGTGGACTGGACGGCGCGGGACGTGCCGCTCGCCTGGCGCGTGCTCAACGAACTTGCGCAGGACTGGCGCGGGCGCGTGGAACTGCAACTTGCCGCGCTCTCGCCGCTCGACCTGCTGGCCGAGGCGGGAGACGGGATCGCCCGTCGCGTGGCGCGGGACGGCGGCGTGCTGGGGGCCTTCGTCTACCGCAACGCGCGCTTGCCGGAGAAGCTTGGGCGCGTCTTCGATCTGGCCGAAAGGCACGACCTCTGCCTTGATTTCCATGTGGACGAGGGGCTCGAGCCGGAGGCGCAGGGTATCGACGCCATCGTGGCAGAGACCGCGCGGCGCGGCTTCGGCGGCCGGGTGCTGTGCGGGCATGGCT
>CAZUVG010000346.1:0-3044 GCA_964623765.1 uncultured Roseicyclus sp. | reverse complement strand
TGCGCGCGGTGCTGGATCGGGCCGGCGCGGCGGGTCTGGCCCTGACGGTCCTGCCGACGACCAACATGTGGCTGCAGGACAACCGCCCCGGCCACACGCCCCGCCTGCGCGGGCTCGCGCCGCTCAGGGAGGCACGGGCGGCAGGTGTCGAGGTTCTCTTCGCCTCCGACAACGTGCGCGACGCGTTCTATCCGCATGGCGACTACGACATGGCCGATGTCTTCCGCGCGGCCGTGCTCGGCGCGCAGCTCGAGCCGGAGGACTGGCTCGGCGCCATCGGCACGCAGGCCGCCCGCTGGTGCGGCGCCGTTCAGGCCATTGAGGACGGCGGCCCGGCGGAATTCATCTGGCACGATGCCCAGGATCCCGACGATCTCGTCAGCCGCCCGCGCGCCGCCCGGAAGGTGTGGCGCGGCGGCCAGCCATTGCAAGGAGCGACCCCATGAACAGGCCCGAGACCCCGAAGCGCGCCATCGACTGGGCAGCGTTCCGCGCCGAGATCGAGGGCATCCGGTGCTACGACGACCCCAAGCAGGTGGAACTTCGGTCCCGCGACTACTTCTGGTATTCGCCGATCCTGAACGAACGGCTGGACGGCGTGACCGGCGATCTGGTGGTCCTGCCGCAGGATCAGGAGGAGGTGAAGCGCGTGGCCGCCGCCGTGGCGCGGCACCGCATCCCTCTGACCATCCGGGGCGGCGGGACCGGCAACTACGGACAATGCGTGCCCCTGGAAGGCGGCGTGATCCTGGACATCACCCGCCTCGACAAGGTCATCGAGATCGGCGAGGGCCGCGTGCGCTGCGAGGCGGGCATCCGTATCTCGCGCCTCGACGACGCTGCGCGCGAGACCGGTCAGGAACTCCTGATGTACCCCTCCACCCGTCAGATGGCCACGATCGGCGGCTTCCTCGCCGGGGGCTCTGGCGGCATCGGCTCGCTCCGCCACGGGATGCTGCGTGATCCCGGTAACGTCACCTACGTGAAAGTCGTGACCGTGGAGCCCGAACCCAGGACGATCGAGCTGCACGGAGACGAGATCCAGAAGGTGCAGCATGCCTATGGCACGAACGGCATCGTCACCGAACTGGAACTGGCGCTGACGAAGGCTACCGACTGGCTGCATTGCGCTGCGCTCTTCGACGGCTACGATACCGCGCTGCGCTTTGCGCAAGGCGCGCAGGAGGAAGGGCTGGACTGCTACCTTCTCACCACGGTCGAGCGCCGCTTCGCCCCCTACTACCGCAAGTTCGGCGACCTCTTCCCCGACGATCGCGACGCCGTCTTCGCCATGGTCGCGCCGGAAGAGATGGGCCGCTTCCGCGACAAGGCCGACGGCATGGGCGGGCGCATCTCCTTTGCCATGACCAAGCCCGAGATTCGCGAGGCCGGATTGCAGCCTGCCTATGAATGCGGCTGGAACCACACGACCCTGCAGGCGCTCAAGGCGGACAAGGGCTGGACCTATCTTCAGGTCGCCTATCCGCAGCCCTTCGACCCCGATCTCGTGATGCGGCAGATGGCACGCTACGGCGACGAGATCTTCTGGCACCACGAGATGGCCCGCATGGGCGGGCACATCCAGATCTTCGCGCTGCCGCTCGTGCGCTGGCGGGGCAGGGACGCGATGTACGACCTGATCGCGGAGCTGGAGGAGACGGACGGCTGCACGATCTACGACCCCCACACCGTCACCATCGAGGACGGCGGGATGAAGGAGATCGACACCGCGCAGATCGACTTCAAGAAAAGGGCCGATCCCTACGGCCTGATGAACCCGGGAAAGACCCGGGGCTGGACGGCCGACATGGCCAGAACCGACTGACCGACCAACACGGGAGAAAACCGATGAAACATCTTCTGACGGCGGCCTTGGCCGCAGGCCTTTCCACCGCGGCCACGGCACAGGATCTCGACAAGGTCACGATGGGCACCAACTGGCTCGCCCAGGGCGGGCACGGCGGCTTCTATCAGGCCGTCGCAGACGGCACTTACGAGAAATACGGCCTCGACGTCGAGATCATGATGGGCGGGCCGCAGATGAACAACCGGCCCATGCTGGCGGCCGGGCGGCTCGATTTCCTGATGGCGGGCAACCTGCTGCTGTCGTTCGACAACGTTCGCAACGACATCCCCACGACCGTCGTCGCCGCCTTCTTCCAGAAGGATCCGCAGGCGCTCATGGCCCATGCCGGTCAGTACGAGGATTTCGAGGCGCTGACCGAGGCGCCCACGGTGCTGATCTCCAAGGACGGTCAGTTCAGCTTCTGGCAGTGGCTGACCGACGAGAAGGGCTTCCGGGACGACCAGCTGCGCCCCTACGGCTTTAATCTCGCCCAGTTCCTGGGCGAGGAAGAGATGGTGCAGCAGGCCTATGCCACGGCCGAGCCGGTGTATGCCGCAGCGCAGGGCGCCGAGGTGGACGTCTTCCTGCTCGCCGATCAGGGGTGGAACACCTATTCCACAACCATCGAGACGCGCGCCGAACTTGTCGAGACCGACCCCGATCTCGTGCAGCGCTTCCTGAATGCCTCTATCGAGGGCTGGTACAACTTCCTCTACGGAGACAGGACCGCCGCCTACGAGGCGATCATGGCGGCCAACCCGGACATGACGGTCGAGAAGCTGGAAAAGGAAATGGCCCAGTTCGAGAAGCTGGACATCATCGATTCCGGAAACGCGCTCGAGAAGGGGATCGGCGCGATGAGCGAAGAGCGCATCGAATCCTTCCATGATCTTGCGGTGAGCGCCGGCATCATCGAGGCAGGCGAGGTGGATCTGTCGAAGGTCGCCACCACGCAGTTCGTCAACAATGGCCACGGGCTGGACATCAAGCAGCGGTTGATGAGCAACTGATTGGCGCATGGCCCGCGCCGGAAGGCGCGGGCCGGGAAGGGACATAACCGTGCGGGTTCTGATCGTCTTCTGTCATCCCAGCGAGCAGAGCTTCGGCGCGGCCCTTTTCGCCACGGCGCGGCGCGCGCTCCTGGATGCCGGCCACGAGGTGCAGGTCATCGACCTCTACCGCGAAGGCTTCGACGCGG
>CAZUVG010000345.1:0-3959 GCA_964623765.1 uncultured Roseicyclus sp. | reverse complement strand
AGACGGCCTCCAGCTCTTCGTTGATCACGTCGCGGATCTGCACGAAGTTGCCGAAGCGCAGGCCACGGCTGTTCGGCGTGGGCTCGTTCAGCGTAAGCTGCGTGATGGCCACGTCGGTGCCCGGGTTCTCCGCGAAGAAGCCCCGCTCCTCCATCAGCTCGGCTGCGGCCAGCGTGATCGGGACATAGCCGGTGGCCTGTGCCCAGTCGGCCTGCTGCTCGGTGCCCGAGAGGAACTCGAGGAACTGGGCGGTGCAGGCGTATTCGGGGTCCTCGTGACCCTGCAGGACCCACAGCGTCGCGCCGCCGATGATCGAGTTCTGGGGCGCGTCGACGATGTCGGAATCGTAGGGCATCGGGACCTGCGTGAACTCGAAGTCCTGGATGTCGGCCTCGAAGCCGCCGAAATAGGCCGAGGAGTTGATCCACATCGCCGCTTCGCCGTTGACGAACTGCGGACGCGAGTCGCCGCGGCGGCCGCCGTAGGCATAGAGGCCTTCCTCGGCCATGTCGGCGAGGCGCTGGATGTGGTCGATGACGTGCTCGTTGTTCACCGTCAACTCCGTGCCGGTGCCGGCGAAGCCGTTTTCCATCGTGCCGATGGGCAGGTCATGCCATGCCGAGAAGTTCTCGATCATGGTCCAGCTCTGCCATCCCTGCCCGAAGGGGGAGGGCACGCCCGCTTCCTTGAGCACGCGCGCGGCGTCCACCACTTCGTCCCATGTGGTCGGGATCTCGATACCGGCTTCCTCGAAGGCGGTGAGGTTCACCCACATGACCGGGGTGGAGGAGTTGAAGGGCAGCGACAGGAGGTTGCCTTCGGTGTCCGAGTAGTAGGAGATCACGCCGGGGAGATAGGCGCTTTCGTCCCACTCCATGCCCTGGTCTTCCATGAGCTGGTGCACCGGATAGACGGCGCCGTTCTCGGCGGCGGCCATCATCGTGGCGGTGCCGACCTCGAAGACCTGTACGACGTGGGGTTGCTCGCCCGCGCGGAATGCCGCGATGGCCGAGGTCATCGTCTCGGTGTAATCGCCCTGGTAGACCGAGTTGACGGTGCACTGATCCTGCATCGCGTTGAAGTCCGTCGCGAAGGCGTCCGTGCGCTCGCCCAGTTGGCCACCCATGGCGTGCCAGAACTGGACTTCAGTCCGGTCCTGGGCGTGCGCGGCAACAGCAATGGCGCTGGCAGCAGTGGCTGCCGCGATTACGCGGAATGTCATCTTGTCTCTCCTCAGGCCGAGACGGAGCGCCCGGCCGCCTGTCGGTTTCGGGTTCTGAAGGCAAACCTCGGCCTTCGGACTGTGTGGTTAGCCACGTTGTGTGACGGAAACATAACAACGACAGATCCGGGCGACGTCGCAGACCCACGCAATGTGTGTACCGGCCCATACTGCGACAATCCGGGGCTGAAACAGTAGTGTCTCGGGAAGCGGCGCAGGAACTGGCGTTCACCTGCTTGTTCAAGGCCGGTGTCGCTCGTTCACCTGGCGGCGATCATCGCGCCCGCCTCCGGATCGGTACCGCGCAGCGATCAGCGATCAGCAACACGGAAAAGTGCGCAACACGCGCTTCCGCTACGCTTCAACGTCGAGCAGGGTCAGAATGTCGCTGCAATGGTTGACCTTGCCGCCACAGCAATCCGACAGCAGAAATCCGACGAGGGCATTGACCGCCGGCAGGTTGGCTGCGTAGCGGATTTCGCGCTGATGGCGTGTCGCCTCGACCAGACCCGCGCGCTTGAGGATGGCCAGATGCCCCGACAGCGTCGAGGGTTTCGCGCCGAGACGGCCTGCGATCGTCAGTGATGGCACCCCGTCGGGTGCATGCCTGACCAGAAGCCTGAAGACGTCGAGGCGCGTCGGATGCGCAAGCGCGGCGAAGGCCTCGATGGCGGATGACTGATCCATGCTTCGTTCATGCCCGAATTATCGAAGCTTGACCAGTGCCCGGTGATGACATAGCCGGAGACTCAATTCGGAAAGTGCCGAAATGAGGACCGTCGCGGGACTTGCGGCGATCCTGAAGGGACAGGTGCCCGTCGCAGGGCGCAGCGTCATCACGGGCGCGAACAATGCCCCGGCCGCTTTTTCGATCTTACCGCGGCACCGCCGCATGACCCACGACACGCGAGACGCACATGACCGACACGACCGACCAGATCAGCCCAGCGATGGGAAGCTTCGAGCGTTACCTGTCGGTGTGGGTCGCGCTCGCGATGGTCGCCGGGATAGGCATCGGCACCGTGGCGCCCGGCCTCGTCGGCGCCATCGCGGCGGCCGAGGTCGCATCGGTCAACCTTGTCGTCGCGGTCCTGATCTGGGCGATGGTCTACCCGATGATGGTGAACGTGGACTTCCGCGCCGTCGCGGGCGTGGCACGTCAGCCCAAGGGCCTGCTGCTCACGCTGGCGGTGAACTGGCTGATAAAGCCCTTCACCATGGCAGCGCTGGCCGTGCTGTTCTTCGAGTACATCTTCGCGCCGTTCATCCAGCCCGAGGATGCCGCGCAGTATATCGCGGGCCTCATCCTGCTGGGCGCCGCGCCCTGCACGGCGATGGTCTTCGTCTGGTCGCAACTGACCCGCGGCGACGCGACCTATACCCTGGTCCAGGTGTCGGTGAACGACCTGATCATGGTCGTCGCCTTCGCCCCCATCGTCGCGTTCCTGCTGGGCGTGACCGAGATCGTGGTGCCGTGGGAAACGCTCGTCCTCGCGACGGTCCTCTACGTGGCATTGCCGCTCATGGCCGGTCTCGCGACAAGGCGCGCCCTTGGTTCGCGCGACAGGATCGAGGCCTTCACCGCGCGGATCAAGCCCGTCTCGGCCATCGGGTTGGTCGTGACCGTCACGATTCTCTTCGGGTTGCAGGGCGAAACGATCCTGAACAACCCGCTCGTCATCGCCCTGATCGCCGTCCCGATCCTGATCCAGAGCTACGGGATCTTCGCGCTCGCCTACGGCGCGGCCTTCGCGCTGCGGGTGCCGCACCGGATCGCGGCGCCCTGCGCCATGATCGGGACCTCGAACTTCTTCGAACTTGCCGTGGCCGTCGCCATCAGCCTGTTCGGCCTGAATTCCGGGGCTGCGCTGGCCACCGTGGTGGGCGTGCTCGTCGAGGTGCCGGTGATGCTGTCGCTCGTCTGGTTCGCCAACCGCACGCGGGCGCGCTTCGCCGCCGACTGAGCGGAGACATCACGCGACCGGTCGATGGCCCGGTGGTGACGGGCGCCAGCAAATGCCCGCGTTCGACTTCGACACGCCGATCTGCCACCCCTTCGCACCCCTTCACCGGACGGAGCACCGGCCTCATCGCCTACCGCCACGCGGATGATGTTCCTGTGCGGCCCGCACAACCCGGTGGAGCGCGTCTCGCCTGCCTGTCGCCGGCCAAGACCTTCGGCATCGCCGTGTCCCGGTCGGGCCATGGCTCGACGCCGCGCTCTGCTATCTCGCCGGCAACCAGGAACGCTCCATCGGGAAACTCAGATGATCGCGTGCCGCATCCGGGCCGACACCCACTCGCTGAGAACCACCGTGGCGAGGATCAGTAGCAGGATCACCGTCACCTGACCCCAGGCGAGGACGTTGAGGGAGGCCTGAAGCTTCAGCCCGATGCCGCCCGCGCCGACCAGCCCGAGGATCGTGCTCTCGCGGATGTTGATGTCCCAGCGAAAGACGGAGATGCCCCAGAAGGCGGGCATGACCTGCGGAACGATCCCGTAATTCAGCACCTGCGCCGCGCTGGCCCCGGTGGCCTCGATCGCCTCGACCTGCGTAGTGTCGGTCTCCTCGATCGCCTCGTATAACAGCTTGCCCACGAACCCGATGGAGCGCAGCGCGATGGCGATGATGCCCGCAAGGATGCCCGGCCCGATGATGGCGACGAGCAGGAGCGCCCAGATCAGCGCGTTGATCGAGCGCGACGTCACGATGATGAACAGCGCGATGGGCCGCAG
>CAZUVG010000344.1:0-3963 GCA_964623765.1 uncultured Roseicyclus sp. | reverse complement strand
TGTGCGCGGCGCCGGGAAAGAGCGGGCGGATATTCTTGAGGTAGAATTTCAGGATCTCCGGCGCCCGGTCCGTCTCCGCGATCGCGCGCAGCGTGAGCGGCGGCAGGTCCTCGCCTGCGGCCGTGAGCGCCAGCCCGTTCTTGAGCTCCTCGTTGGGAATCCGGATGACAGCATGCGGATCGGGCCCGGCGAGATGGTCGAAGAACGTCTTCCTCTGCCCGGTGTGGCGCAGGCGGAGCATGTTGGTGCGCCGGTACGGCGCCCCCTCGAGCGCTAAGGCGGTGTAGGCCGCGAGCAGGCCGAAGACCCGCGCCCGGCGCAGCAGGCGTTTGGCGACCGACCGCCGCTTGCGCGGCAGGGCCGCCATCACCTCCGAGTCGGAGAGACGGACGAGATCGATCCCGTTCTCCTTCGCCTCGGCGAGGGCCGAAAGCGCCCGCGCGTAGTATTCGAGATGCTGCGTCTCGAAGAGGTCCGAGCGGGCGCGGTCATTCACCAGAGCGCGGCACCACTCTTGTCCGCGCCGGCCCATCACCTTGGCCTTGCCCCGCGCGAAGATCGCCCGGTTTTCTCTGGCCTTGGCGAGGACGCCTTCCGCCTGCGCCGCGCGCCCGGCCTCGTCCGCGCCCGCGTTGCATGCCAGCGCCTTGGCGAGGTGGCGTGCATAGGTGACGTAGCTCTTCGGCGCCAGCGTCTCACCTTCGGCCCAGGCTCCGAAGACGTCCTCCACCAGCGCGTCGTCGAACAGCGGCAGGAGGCCTGTCGCCTCCTCGACGTCGATGCCGCGCAGGCCGAGGGTGGCCACGTAGCGCCGCAGCGCCGCCCGCACGCCGTCCCGGCTTGAGACGCTCAGGCCGTCGGCGGTCGTGGCGATCCACGCCTGGACCTCGACCTCGAGATGCGCCGGGATCACGATCTCGCGGGCCTTGCCGCGCGGGACTTCGATCGGCATGCGCGGGAGATGCTCCTTCAGGCCGGGCGTGCCGGCGAGATCGTTGAGGATACGAAGCCCCTTTCGAACGGCTTTCCGGATCGCCTGCGTCTCGGCCGCGGCCAGCAGGCGCGCGACGGCGTCCGGATCCTCGAGGTCTGTCGGGTCGATCCCCGTCTGGCGCGCCGCGTCCATGAGGGCCGCGAGCGCGCCGATCTGAGCCCCCAGCACGAGACCGACATCGCGCAGCATCGCGCGCCGGTCGCGCAGGGCCGCCCAGGCATCCGCCCGCGTCCGGCGGTCGGCGCGGGCCTGCGCACGGCCCGTCGCGCGCCCGATCAGCCGCTTCCCGGCCGCGCGGTACTGCTTGTAGGTCGCCTCGGAGAGTCCCGCCTCGGCGACCTTCCGGGCGAGGTGCGGCGACCGCTTGCCGGACTTCGGCACCTTCACGTCGTACTCGGCGAGATCCAGCGGGAAGGCGGCGAAGGCGGGGCCGTCGATATCGTGGACCGCGAAGGCGCCGCGCGCCTTCCGCAGGTCTTGATTGGGATCCGGCAGAAGGCCGGCTGCAATGGCCTCGGCGAGATCGCCCATGGTCTTGAAGGGGGGCAGATCGGGACACGCGGCGGATACGGGCATCGAGAGGGCCTCCGGAACGGATTTCGGGTCGATAACGGGGAGATTGGTCATTGCAGGGGAGGCCGAAACGAAAGGTCGTGGTCTTTACCACCCCGAAAGACGGCGCCTGATCGTTACGCCGGTCATTGGGGCGGAGCTGGATCGTTACGGGGACGGTTTTCCATGGCGATCAGGGCCAGAACGTTCCGCGCAGGGGGCTCCGGAGCCGGCGCGGCCGCGGCAAGAGGCCCCGTCGCGAGGGGGGCGAATGGATCAGGAGTCCCGTTCAGAACCGCCTCTACTTGCGCAGGCAGCCAGCGTCGCCCGCGAAAATCGGTGTCGTCAGTCGCGGATGGCGAGAGCTGAACGGGCATCGGGAATCCCGCAATCGGCGCCGCGCCCCTTGCGTGCCGGCCGAGCGTCGAGACCCCGTAGCCCGTGATCCGGCTCACCCACGATACGGTCATGAGGGGTTTGAGCAGGAGCGCGACGTCGTCGGGGCATGCGGGCGCGAGCCCGAGCAAAGCGCGGAAGACCTGCGAGACCGGGTATCGGACCGCACCCCGCGACGGCATGGGACGCAGGTCGCGTGCAGTCACGAGGGCTCTCAGCCTGCGGTCGCCGATTCCCGCCCAGGCTTTCAACTCGGCCGACGTCATGATCCCGTTGGTCCGCAACGCGAGTGGCGGAACAAGCGGCGGCGAGGAACGCGAACATGCTCGCATGGGTCAGTCCTCCGGATTGCTTCGGAAGAACTGGTGCCTTCGGACGGGGAGCGGAAACCGTAGCCGCGGAACCCTGCGCGTCGGGATGGTCGCGCGTGGTCATGGCTTGCGAGACCGGGAGCCAGGTACGGGCTCAATCTGGTGCCGGCTGCGCGACGTGATCGCCCGGGAGACCGTCTGAGGAGGCCGGGTCTCGTGGGGCTCACGGTTTCCAGCGGCGGTCGCGTCCTGGACGCCGGACACGCCGCCGGGCAGATGGCACGGTCCGCCGGACGGATGCTCAGGATCGCCGGACAGACGTCCAGGGTCGCCGGATAAATGCACAGGGGCGCCGTGTCAGTGAACACGTCCGCCGTGCGGATGCGTACTCAGCTGCTGTAAGCCGCTGATTGAAAGCTCGAAATCCGCCTGAAAGACTTAGAAAAGATAGAAAAGGGAAAACCCAGAAAAGGCCGCGGGAAGCCGCTTCGAACCAGGATATGGCGGTTTCATTGTTCGAGTGGCTCAACCAGGCCTGCGCCTCCTCCTGATAGGACGTACCCGTTCAGATATCCTCGGCACGGGGAAGCACACCTTCGGAACGACATGCGGCACCTTTCGAGCGAGTCCGTCGTTTCCGTTTTTCGTGGAGGCTCTACAAACCCATATCGTTGGCAACCGGATGGCTGGATCGGGAAGGATGCACACGGATGAGCACGATCAAGTCGTCGCGAAGCGGGACGATGTTCTTGGGCAAGAACGGCTGGGTTCAGCGCGGGTCGCTCTCCTCTTTCTCGCCCGGAGGGCGGAGCGAGACATGGGCCGCCACCACGCGCCAGCCCTCCGGCATGCGCACCCAGGTCTGGGATTGCCGGCCGATCCGGTCCGTCCCGGCGCGCAGGAATTCGGTGTTCGCCGTGGCGACGTCGCGGCCGAAAGTGGTGACGACGGTGCGCCGCAGCGTCCGGTCCAGCCCCTGCGACGGTCGCGCCCGGCGGAAGGCGAGGATCTCGTCGCGACCGTAGAGCGACTCCGCCGGCCCGTAGCGGACGGTGCGCGCATCCGCCCAGAACAGTTCGTCCAGCACCGCGACGTCGTTCTCCACCAGGGCCCGTTCGTAGCGGGCGAAGGCGGCCTCGACCTCGGCCTTCACCTCGGGGTCGTCGACGATCATGCCGGCGCCGCGACCCGGCGCGAGATCACGGCGACGTCCTCGGCCGTCAGCTCGACCGGGACGCCGCCGTGGATCATCTCGGCGAAGTCCTCGTTCGGGACCATCGTGCAGAGGGCGTAGAGCTTTCCGGCCCCGGTATTCTCCACGACATGCTCCTTTCCCGGAGGGACCAGCAGGCTCGCCCCCGGGGCGAGGTCCACCTCCATCCCGTCGCAATAGCCCTTCCCGGTGCCTTCGAGGATGAAGAAATGCTCCCAGGCGGCGGCATGGGTGTTGGGGGGCGTGGCGCCGCCGGGCTCGTAGATCTCGACGATCATGGTGAAGGGCACGCCCTCGTCCACCGGGTCGGCGAGGCAGGCGAAATAGTTGCTGTCGCCTTCCGCGATCTTGAAGGCGCGCAGGCGGTCGGGCGTCTTGGCGACGGGGTCGGTCATGTCTCCTCTCCTGTGATGGCTGCGGTCAGGGCGTGCGTGGTCAGGCTGAAGCCGAAGATCTGGCGCACGTTGTAAAGGGTGGCCTGCATGCAGAACTCGGGC
>CAZUVG010000343.1:0-3968 GCA_964623765.1 uncultured Roseicyclus sp. | reverse complement strand
GTGGGCCGCGCGGGACAGCTCCTCGACCGGATGTTCGCCGCGATCGGCCTCTCGCGCCGGGCGGAGGACCCGGCGCACGCGCTCTACATCACCAACATGCTGCCGTGGCGGCCGCCGCAGAACCGCGACCCCGAGCCGGGGGAACTGTCGATGCTCCTGCCCTTCGTACGGCGGCACGTGGAACTCGCCGATCCGGCGATCGTGGTGCTGATGGGCAACTGGGCCTGCCAGGGGATGCTCGGGCGCAAGGGCATCCGCCGGATGCGCGGCACCTGGGAGGAGGTGGCCGGCCGCCCGGCACTGCCGATGTTCCACCCCGCCTACCTCCTGCGCCAGCCGGCGGAGAAGGCGCACGCATGGGAGGATCTCCTGTCGCTCAAGGCAAGGCTGAGGGAAGAACGATGACCCGCATAGACGAGACCCGCGCGTTCCATCCCGTCCGCATCGCGGTCCTCGCGGTCTCGGACACCCGCGGACTGTCCGAGGACACCTCGGGCGCCGTCCTCGTCGAGCGACTGACCGAGGCCGGACACATGCTGGCGGCGCGCCACATCCTGCCAGACGAGCGCGGGCAGATCGTGGACCAGTTGCGCGCCTGGATCGCCGATCCGGGCATCGACGTGATCATCACCACCGGAGGCACGGGCCTGACGGGCCGCGACGTGACGGTGGAGGCGCACCGCGACGTCTACGAGAAGGAGATCGAAGCCTTCGCCACGGTCTTCACCATGGTCTCGATGCAGAAGATCGGCACCTCCGCGGTGCAGTCGCGTGCGACGGGCGGGGTGGCGAACGGCACCTACCTCTTCGCGCTCCCGGGCTCTTCCGGCGCCTGCCGCGACGCCTGGGACGAGATCCTGCGATGGCAGCTCGACTACCGGCACCGTCCGTGCAACTTCGTGGAGATCCTGCCGCGGCTGGACGAACACATGCGGCGGAAGTGACGCGGCCGCGCGGGCGGCTGCGTGACTAAGTCACTTGGACGTGCGGCCTTCGGGCCCTAGATTTCCGGCCAGCCGCAAAGCGAGAGTTCTCCAGCCATGCGTTTCTTCCGCCGCGCCCTGATGGGCCTCTTCCTCACGGCGCTGACTGTCGGGTTGCTGGCCATGGCCGGTGGCACGATCTGGTCGGCCATGCAGGAACGGATGGCAGACGACGGGCGCGGTCCGCCGTCGCGCGAACGGGTATTCAACGCCGAGGTGGTGGCCCTCGATCCCGGCGAGGAGACGCCGGTCCTGACGGCCTTCGGCGAAATCCGTTCGCGCCGCACGCTGGAGTTGCGCGCGCCCGCCGAGGGGCGGGTCGTCTTTCTCGCCGAGGCGTTCGAGGAGGGCGGCGTGGTCGAGGCGGGACAGCTTCTCCTGCGGGTCGACCCCGCGAACGCCGAGGCCGCGCTCGCCACCGCGCGGACCGATCTGCGCGACGCCGAGAACGAACTGGCCGAGGCGCGCCGCGCCCTCGACCTTGCCGTGGAGGACGTGGCAGGAGCCCGCAGGCAGGCCGACCTTCGCGCCGGTGCGCTCGACCGGCAGCGCGACCTGCTGGAGCGTGGCGTGGGCAGCGCGGTGGCGGTCGAGGAGGCGGAACTCGCCGCCGCCAATGCCGACCAGTCGGTCCTCTCCCGACGGCAGGCAGAGGCGCAGGCCGAGGCGCGGCTCGCCGATGCCGGGACGTCGCTGGAACGCGCGCGCATCTCCCATGCCGAGGCGCAGCGCGCGCTCGACGAAACGGAACTCACCGCCGCCTTCGACGGGGTCCTGGCCGAGGTGGACGTCGCCGCGGGACGCCTCGTGGGACGCAACGAGAGCCTCGGGCGGCTTATCGACGGCAACGCGCTCGAGGTCGCCTTCCGCGTCTCGACGGCCCAATACGCCCGCCTTCTGGCGGAGGACGGCAGCCTCCCGCGGGCGCCCGTACGCGTTGTTCTCGACGTCTTCGGCCTCGATCTCGCGGCGGAGGCCGTGCTGACGCGTGAGGCCGGCGCAGTGGCCGAGGGGCAGTCCGGCCGCCTCCTTTTCGCGCGGATCGTCGAGCCGCGCGGCCTCCGCGTCGGCGACTTCGTTCGCGTCGAGGTGGAGGAACCGCCGCTTGCCGGCGTCGCGCGCCTGCCTGCAACGGCGCTGGGCTCGGACGGGCAGGTTCTGGTCCTCGGCGAGGAGAACCGGCTCGAGGCCGTGCAGGTCTCGCTCCTGAGACGGCAGGGCGACGACGTTCTGGTGAGCGCGCCGCCCGAGCTTGCAGGCCGAGAGGTCGTGGTGGCCCGCACGCCTGTTCTCGGCGAGGCCATCCGCGTGAACCCGTTCCGCCGCGATGCCGACGGCCGGGCCGAGGCCGAGGCGCCCTCCACCATCGCGCTCGACCCCGAGCGGCGGGCGCGGCTGATCGCCTTCGTGGAGGGCAACAGCTTCATTCCCGACGACGTGCGCTCGCGCATGATCGAGCAGCTGAACGAGCCCGAGGTCCCCGCCCAGGTGGTGGCGCGGATCGAGGCGAGGATGGGCAGCTGATGCGCGCGCTTCCGCCCCGCGCCGCCGGCGTCCTGGGCTATTTCACGCGCCACCGGACGGCGGCGAACCTGCTCCTTGTGCTGATGGTCGTCTCGGGCCTCGCCGCGTTCCCCCAGATGCGGGCGCAGTTCTTCCCCGATGTGGTCTCGGACGAGATCGACATCCAGGTGCGTTGGGACGGCGCGGGCGCCGAGGATGTGGACGAGGCCATTGTCGCGGTGATGGAGCCTGCCCTGATCGCGGTGCCGGGCGTTGCGTCCACCTCGGCCACCAGCCGCGAGGGCCGCGCCTCGATCGAGGTGGAGTTCGAGCCGGGCTGGGACATGTCGCGTGCGGCCGACGACGTGCAGGTGGCCATCGACGGCGTGACCGACCTGCCCGATGGCGCGGAGGATCCGACCGTCCGCCGCGGCGCGTGGTGGGACCGGGTGACGGACGTGGTCATCACGGGACCGGTCGCGCCGGAACAGCTCGGCCGCTTCGCGGACGAGTTCGTGGCGCGCCTCTTCGATGCCGGCGTGACGCGGGCGACGATCCGGGGCGTGGCCGCGCCCGAGATCCTGGTCGAGGTGCCATCGACCTCGCTCGTCCGCCACGACGTGACGATGTCCGAGATCGCGGCGGTGATCGCGGCTGCCGCCGACACCGCGCCCGCGGGCGACGTCGACGCCGCCGGCGCCCGCGTGCGCACCGGCGAGGCCGCCCGAAGTGCCGAGGCCATCGCCGCCCTGACGCTCAGGATCAACGACGACGGATCGGCCCTGACGGTGGGTGACGTGGCGCGGATCGAGGTGGGCGGCGCCGACCGGGAGCGCGCCTATTTCGTGGGCGAGAACCCCGCCGTTTCGGTGCGCGTCGACCGGTCCGAGGACGGCGACGCCATTGCCATCCAGCGCCGGGTCGAGGAGGTCGCGGCGACGCTCGAGGCGACGCTGCCCGAGGGAACGACGATCGACCTGATCCGCACCCGTGCCGAGGCGATCTCGGGCCGGCTGAACATCCTGCTCGACAACGCGCTGATCGGCCTCGGCCTCGTCGTCGCGCTCCTGTTCCTGTTCCTCAACGCGCGCACGGCGTTCTGGGTGGCCGCGGGCATACCCGTGGCCATGACGGCGGCCATCGCGCTCATGTGGGCGGCGGGGCTGACGCTCAACATGATCTCGCTCTTCGCGCTGATCATCACGCTCGGCATCGTGGTGGACGACGCCATCGTGGTGGGCGAGCACGCCGATTTCCGCGCCCGGCACCTGGGCGAGCCCGGGCCCGTGGCCGCCGAGCGCGCGGCGCAGCGCATGGCCGGGCCCGTCTTCTCGGCCACGATCACCACGGTGATCGCCTTCGCCGGGCTGATGGTCATCGAGGGGCGCTTCGGCGACATGATCGCCGACATCCCCTTCACCGTGATCGTCGTGCTGATCGCCTCGCTCATCGAGTGCTTCCTGATCCTGCCCAACCACATGG
>CAZUVG010000342.1:0-3972 GCA_964623765.1 uncultured Roseicyclus sp. | reverse complement strand
GCATGGCCACCGCCGGCCGCCCCGCCCTTCATCCCGAAGTTGGGTCCGAGCGAGGCCTCGCGGATACAGATCGCGGCCTTCTTCCCGATCCGGTTGAGACCGTCGCCGAGGCCGACGGTCGTCGTCGTCTTGCCCTCGCCCGCGGGGGTGGGGTTGATCGCGGTCACGAGGATGAGCTTGCCGTCGGGCCTATCGTCGAGCCCCGCGATGAAGTCCTGGCCCACCTTCGCCTTGTCGTGGCCGTAGGGCAGCAGCGCCTCGCCCGGGATGCCGAGCTTCGCCCCGATCTCCTGGATCGGCTTCTTGTTCGCGGCGCGTGCGATTTCGATGTCGGTCTTGAAGGCCATGTCTGCGGCTCCCCTCCGCGCGGTCGGAATGTCCACCCGCCTATAACGGGCGGCGCCCCCGGTGACAGGACCGATTGCGACACTTCCCCCGGCCTTCCCGTCACCGGACCGTCCCGAACGATGCGCCCCGTTTCCGAAAGGAATTTTTCATCGCCGCGAGAACCCGACGGGCGCGGGAAAGCTTCCGTTAGGGACTCCATGGGAGACCGGGATCACAAGCGAAATCTAAGGGACTGGAGGATCGGCCGATGAGCAATTCTGCCGTTGGAGTGCTCGTGTTCTGGGGCGTCATAACGGGGATGCTGGCCGCCATCGCCTTCCTCGGCCTCGTCTGAGCAGCGCAAGGACCGGAGGCGCCAGTCGGAACATCCCCGCCCCGTCCACGTTTCCGGGTCGTCTAGGCCGGCAGCACACACCGGCCGCGCAGCGCCCGAGGCGACCTGATCGACGATGTTCGCACGGGCCGGACCGCCAGAAGGAGATGCCAATGCCTATCGCCACGACACGCATCCTTTGGACCAGCATTCTCGCGCTCGCCGCCGCCGGACCGGCCGCCGCGCAGTCGAACGGCAGCGAGGCGTCGTTCTGCCAGGACGGCTATGTCCGGGCAGATGCCAACGACGACGGTCTCGTGTCGAACGAGGAGCTTCAGAAGGCCTTGAACGAGGAATTCGGAGCGCTCGACGCCGATCAGTCCGACGACATCACCATCGAGGAGATCGCGGACTGCATGAACGCCCGTGAGGGCACCCGGTCGGCGACGACGGACCGCGCCCCGGAAAACCTGGCGGAGGCCGACCAGGACGAGGACGGGATGCTCTCGGCCCAGGAATTCATGGACGCCGCGCAGGCGGCCTATGACGACATTCATTCCGACCCGTCGCTTTCCGGCGACTCGCCCGAGATGCAGATCCTGCGTCGCTACATCTTCCTCGACGCCGGCGGCACGGACCGCGCCCCCTCGGACATGACCGCCGACGATGTCGCCGCACGGGCCGCGCAGAACTTCCGCAACCTCGACACCAACGCGGACGAGATGATCGATGCATCCGAATGGGCGCAACAGGGCACGGTGCAGCGCGATCTGGGCTCGCAGCTCAACATAGAGTTCTCGCAGATGGATGCCGACCGTTCCGGAGCGGTGAGCGAGGAGGAATACATGGAGGCTCGCATGGAGGACGCCGAGGACGCGCGGCAAGAGGCCTCCGCTGCCATGGAAGGTTCCGGCGAGACGAACGGCGCCGGAACCTCCGGCGTGCCCGTCGTCTTCTACCGCCTCGAGAGCACGTTCTGATCCGTAGTGACGAGCAGGACGGGAACGGGCGCGTCGTGCAAACCGCCGCGCCCGTCTTCAACCGAGGGCGGCCCCGCGGTGCGGCCACGCGGGCTGGTCGGGGACATGCAGGCGCAGCCGCGCACCGAGCGCGACCGCCCCCTCCCGCTCGACCCACGCGGTGACACCCCGCCTGCGCACGGCAGCGGGCTTGAAGGCAGGACCGTAGCCGGGATGCGCCGCCTCGATCTCTCGGGACACGAGGTGGCAGGGCCGGTTTTCCATGTCCACGGTCAGCGTCGCGCCGGTCGCCTCGTCCTGCAGGCGCGAGGACGGCGGCACGAGCGTGAAGTCGGGGATTCCGCGCAGCACCATGGTCGCGCCGAACCACGCGGGATCCAGCCGGGACAGGCCCATGTCACGCGCGATCGCCGCCATGTCCTCTTCTGATAGGATCGACAGCTGCCTTACGTTGCGAATCTCGGTGCCCTTCGGATGCTGCGCCGTGACGCGGCTGTCGGAAGGGCGCGTCAGGCCCCGGTGGCTTTCCCCCGCCGGGCCGTCGAAGCGAAGGCGCAGGACCGGCGCGGCTTCGGTTCGCAGCGCGGCATCGCGATCGGCGTTGAGGCCGAGCCAGACAACTTCGGCGACATGGTCGGTGGGCACGAGCGCAGGCATCGGCGTGACGATTCCCCGGGGATACAGGGCACAGTTGGCCTGCCGCGCGGCCGGTGCGCAAGAACCTGCACACCCATCGTCGCCCTTCGACGGACGACGTGCTAGGCTTGCCCCCGCATACAACCGGAACCCCGAGGGAGGAGCCATGAGCACGCAGGACGAATTCGTTAAGGACGCAAAGGCCCAGCTCGACCGCTGGAACGCCGAGCTGAAGAAGATGCAGGCCGAGGCAGAGAAGATGTCGGCCGAGGGCCAGAAGCAGTTCAAGTCCCAGCTCGACATGATCGAGGCGCGCCGGGCGGAGGCGCAGGCCACCATCGAGAAGATCCAGAAGGCCAACATGGCGGCGATGCAGGACATGCAGAAGCATCTCCAGGAAGCCTGGCGCGCGATGGAGAAGGGCATGGCCGAGGCCCGCAAGCACTACATGAAGGATTGAAGGAGGCGCGGCGACGGCGTCACCGATCCGTCCGTCGCCGTCCCTTCGCCAGCAGGGCATCGACCGTTCTGTAGGTAGACGGCATGAACCGCCCTCGCCCGCGCGTCTCTGCCCACCAGGCCGCGCCGCCGGGCGTTGTCAGCATGTCGACGAACATGTTGCCGACCGCCTCCTCGAGCCCCGCCAGCTTCTTCGGCAGGGCCTCGTTGTGCTTCAGGAAATTGCCGAAGATGTGCACGCCCTGTTCAAGGTAGAGACCGAACCGAAGCTTCTCCGGCTCGGTCAGGGCGGCATGGTCGGCATGGGCGCGGGTAACGAATTCCGCGAATTCCGCATCGTTCGTCAGCCCCTTGTAGTCGACCAGGGTCTGCAGAACCTCGCGCCAGTTGGAGAGTTCGGCCTGCGTCCGGTTCTGGTGAAGCTCGTAGCCCACGAAGGCCAGGGACAGGACGATCGCGAGGGCTGCAATGATGTCGGCGATGTCACCCAGGCTGGATAGGTCCATCTGCGCGCTCCGTTGACCTGCAGTGACAGGAAAACCCTGCCAAGTGCCGCGCGCAAGAAAAAAGCCCCGCCGGGGCGGGGCTTTCGCATCCGGACCTCGGGGGCCGGTCAGGTCGAGGGTTCGGGTTCCATACCGCCGGTGTCGGGATCCGATTTCGGCTTCCGCGTCTTCGGGACCGCCGTGATGGAGGGCGTTCCGCCGGGTTTCGAGGCGTCGTCGCTGTCGTCACCGCGGCGCAGGGGCTCCCCGTTGATCACCTTCATGATCTCGGGACCGGTAAGGGTTTCATATTCCAGCAGACCCTGTGCAAGGCGCTCGAGGTCTTCACGCTTCTCCGTCAGGATGCGCTTGGCGGTCTCGTATCCCTCGTCGACCAGGCGCTTCACCTCCGCATCGATGCGCTTCTGCATCTCTTCGGAATGGTTCGTGCCGCCGCCGTAGGCACCGAGATAGCTCTGCTGCTCGTTGGCGTAGTCGATGTAGCCGAGGTCCTTGGCGTAGCCGAACTGGGTGACCATCGCCCGCGCGATCTTCGATACCTGCTGGATGTCCGAGGCCGCGCCGGAGGTGACGTTCTCCTCCCCGAAGACCAGTTCCTCGGCGACGCGGCCGCCCATCGCCATGGCGATCTTCGACGTGTATTTCGTGTAGGTCACCGAAAGCTGGTCGCGCTCGGGCAGCGACAGGACGAGGCCGAGGGCGCGTCCGCGCGGGATGATCGTCGCCTTGT
>CAZUVG010000341.1:0-3989 GCA_964623765.1 uncultured Roseicyclus sp. | reverse complement strand
CTTGTCGTAGGCCAGCACCTCGCCGTCGATGACCGTGCCCCCGGGCAGGAAGTCCCGCAGCGTGGCGAGCTCGGGAAAACGGTCGGTGACGAGTTCCTCGCCGCGCGACCAGAGCCAGTGCTCCCCGCCGCGCAGGACCAGCTGGCCGCGGATACCGTCCCATTTCCGTTCGGCCAGCCAGTCGGAGACGGGCCCGAGACGCTCGGGTGCGTCCTCGATCTGGTAGGCGAGGTAGAAGGGGTAGGGGCGCGAGAGGCCGGCCGTCGGATCGGGCGCCTCGATCAGCGTCCGCCATGACACCGTGTCAGGCGTCCAGTCGCCCATGAGGCGGTGCGTGAGTTCCGCCTCGTCGATGCCGGTGGCGAGGCTGAGGGCTCGGGTCATCAGCTTCTGGCTCGCGCCCATGCGCCAGCCGCCCGTGAGGAGCTTGTTGAAGACGAGCCGTTCCGTCGGGCCGAGCCCGTCCCAGGCCGCGACGATGGCCGCCTTGCGGGTCTCCTCGTCGGCCGTGTCGAGCGCGCGCAGGCGTCCGATCCACTCCGCAAGCGGCCGGTCGGTCTCTTGTCGCGGCTCGGGCAGGACCAGCGCGATGGTCTCGGACAAATCGCCCACGACCGGGTAGCTGGCCTCGAAGAGCCATAGGGGAATGCCCGCCCGCTCCGCCGCCCATTCCCGCAGCTTGGTCGTGGTGATCGTCCGGCGGGGGCGGCGGCCTGACAGCAGCGCGATGCACCAGACGCGGTCTGTCTCGGCTGCCTCGCGGAAGTAGCCGGCCAGCGCCTCGGTCTTCTTCTTGGTCGAGGTGGTCTGGTCGAGCGCGCTGAAGAGGGCGGCGAACCGCTTCACGGTATCCTCTCCCGCAGGAAGGCGGCCAGCCGGGCGATCGCCGCGTCGGCGGCGGGCGCGCGGCCCGCGTGGAGGTGCCAGACATGCTGGAGCCCGGGCCATAGATCGAGCGTGGCTGCGTCCATGGCCTCGGCGATGCGGCGGGCATCGCTGGCCAGTACCTCGGTCTCCGAGGCCTGGAGGATCGCGGGCGGCAGGCCGGTGAGATCGCCGCGCAGGGGCGAAACCTCCGCGCGCGTCGCGTCCACGCCGGGGAGGTAGGCGCGGCGCACCCGCCCGGCCCAGGCCGCGGGGATAAGGAGTTCCCCGGGGCTTCCGCGGAAGCGGCCGGCGATGTCGTCGGCGAGATCGCCGATGGGCGCGATCAGGACAAGCGCGCCGGGGCCGGGCAGGCCGCGGTCGCGAAGCTGCATGGCGAGCAGGAGCGCGAGGCACCCGCCCGCGCTGTCGCCTCCGATGGCGGCGGGAAAATGCCCCTCTGCCGCGAGGCGGTCCCAGGCGGCGACCACGTCCCGGGGCGCGGCCGGGAAGGGATGCTCCGGCGCGAGGCGGTAGCGGGGAAGGACGGCGCGCATGCCGGCGGCCCGCGCGAGATGGGCGACCATGCCCGCGTGGGTCTCGGGCGCGCCGATGGTGAAGCCGCCGCCATGGATGTAGAACAGCAGGGGCGCGTCCTCCGCGACACCGGGCGGTGTCAGCCAGAGGCTGCCGTCGGCATCGAGGCGGCGGACCGTGCCCCGCGGGGCGCCGGTGGTCAGCCGGCTCGACAGGCGGAAGGCGCGCCGCAGGAGCGGCTGCGACGCGACGAGCGCAAGCGTCGGCCGCTCGACCCAGGCGGCGTGGAGGCACCAGTAGCGATCGACGAGGGTCCGTGGCGGGGACGCCTGCGCCCATTCCTTCGCTGAGGCGGGGCCGGCGGCGCCCGTATTCGGCGATTCCGGTCGCTCCGGCCGGGTCATTCCACGACTTCCTCGGCCGGCTCCTCGAGGCTCTCGCCGCCGAACTCGGTCTCCACGATCCCGGCCTCGTAGCCCTGTTCGGACAGCCAGCGGGAGAACTGGCTCGTGTAGCCGTGAGTCACGTAGACCCGACCGGCACCCGTCGCGCCGATGGCCTCGTTCAGCCCGTCCCAGTCGGCATGGTCCGACACGACGAAGCCCCGGTCGGCCGCCCGCCTGCGCCGTACGCCCCTGAGCCGCATCCAGCCCGAGGCGAAGCCGGTCGAGACCGGCCCGAGCCGCCGCATCCACGGCGAGCCGAGTGCGGACGGCGGCGCCAGCACCATGGCGCCGGGATAAGACCCGAGGTCCGTCCCGGGGTGGATCTGCACCGTCCCGGGCAGCGCAATGCCCTGACCGCGCAGCACCTCCGTCGTCGCCTCGACGGCGCCATGGGTCAGGATGGGGCCGATCGCGGGATCGAGAAGCCGCATGATGCGCTGCGCCTTGCCAAGGGCGTAGACGCCGAGCACCGCGCGGCGTCCCGAGGCCGCCGTCTCGGCCCACCAAGCGTTGAGGTCGCGCGCGAGCTCGTCCTGCGGGGTCCACTTGTAGATGGGAAGGCCGAAGGTCGACTCGGTGATGAAGGTGTCGCAGCGCACCGGTTCGAACGGCGCGGACAGGCCGTCGTCCACCAGCTTGTAGTCGCCCGAGACCACCCAGACCTCGCCGCCGACCTCCACCCGGATCTGCGCCGAGCCGGGCACGTGGCCGGCGGGATGGAAACTGACCGTCGCCCCTCCGATCCGGCGCTTCTCGCCATAGCGGATGGTCTCGAGCCGGATGTCGCCGAGCCGGTGGCGCATGACCGGCGCGGCGTCCTCGGTCGCGAGATAGGTGCCGTGGCCCGCGCGCGCGTGGTCCGCATGGCCATGGGTGACGAGCGCGCGGGCGACCGGCCGCCACGGGTCGATGTGGACATCGGCGGCGGGGCAGAAGATTCCGGCATCGGTGAACTCGAGGACCATGGGGCGGATATAGGCGCGCACGAGCCCGCGTCGAAGGATTAGCCTGTGCCTCAGCCGTCGTGCTCTTACGCGATGCTGGGTCACGAAAGTTCGTCGCCCCGCGCCAGCACCAGGGCCCCGGCCGCGCAATCGATACAGAGCGCATATCTTTTTCTACGAAACGAGTTTGTTGAAAACCTTTTGGGTATCTTCTATCCCTTCTTTCAGCGAACATTGTCACAACCGGGAGGAGTATGTCGACATGACCAGCGAAGCTCCGAAAGACGTAACGATCATAGGCGGCGGGATCGGCGGGCTGACGCTCGCGCTGTTCCTGCACGAGAACGACATCTCCTGCCGGGTCTACGAAGCGGTGCCACAGATCAAGGCGATCGGCGCGGGCATCAACCTCCTGCCGCACGCGGTGAAGGAACTTGCGTCGCTCGGCCTGCTCGAGGGACTCGACCGGGTCGGCATCCGCACCAGGGACGCCTCCTACTTCAACCAGTACGGCCAGCACATCTACACCGAGGCCTGCGGCATCGACGCCGGCTACACGTGGCCACAGTTCTCGATCCACCGCGGCGACCTGCACGAGGTGTTGCTCGACGCGGTCATCGAGCGTCTGGGGCCCGATTCGGTCGTCACCGGCCACCGTTGTACGGGGGTCGAGCAGGACGAGGACACCGTCACGGCGCATTTCACGGACGGCGAGGGCAACGCGCTGCCGCCGGTGACCTCCAAGGTCTGCGTGGGCGCGGACGGCATCAAGTCGGTCCTGCGCAAGCAGTTCTACCCCGACGAGGGGGAGCCGGTGTATTCCGGCTACACGATCTGGCGCGGCGTCCTGCCCTACAAGCCGTTCCTCAGCGGTGCGAACACGATCCGCGCGGGCTGGATGCCCGTGGGCAAGATCATGGTCTACCCGATCCGGAACAACATCGACGACGAGGGCAACCAGCTGATGAACTGGGTCGTGACGCAGGAGCGTCCGCGTCCGAAGGTGCTCGACTGGAACAAGCCCGCCAAGATCGAGGACTTCTTCGAGCCGTTCCGCAACTGGCACTTCGACTGGCTCGACATTCCCGACATGCTGCAGAAGACCGAGCGGCCGCTGATCTTCCCGATGGTCGACCGCGACCCGCTGCCGACATGGACCTTCGGGCGTGCGACGCTTCTGGGGGACGCGGCGCATCCG
>CAZUVG010000340.1:0-3997 GCA_964623765.1 uncultured Roseicyclus sp. | reverse complement strand
TGGCCTTCCTCAACCTCGACCGGGTGATCGACATCATCCGCTACGACGAGGCGCCGAAGGCCGCGCTGATGCGCGAGGACTGGAGCCGGGACTTCGTGCGCGCGACTTCGGAGACGGATTACGTCAGCCCGCCCGAGGGGGAGGGGGAGCTGTCGGACGTTCAGGCCGAGGCGATCCTGAACATGCGCCTGCGGTCGCTCAGGCGGCTGGAGGAGATGGAGCTTCTCCGCGAGCGCGACGCGCTGATGGAGGAACGGCAGGGGCTCGAGGACCTTCTGGCCGACGAGGGCCTCCAGTGGGACCGCATCCGCGAGGAACTGCGCGGGGTGCGCGAGAGGTTCGGCGCGAAGGCCGAGGGCGGCGCCCGGCGCACCGTCATCGAGGAGGCGGCCGAGGTCGAGGAGGTTCCGCTCGAGGCGATGATCGAGCGGGAGCCGATCACCGTCGTCTGCTCTGAGATGGGCTGGATCCGGGCTATGAAGGGGCACATCGACCTCGGGACGGAACTGAAATACCGCGACGGCGACAAGGGGCGGTTCGTCTTCCATGCCGAGACCACGGATAAGCTCCTGATCATGGGCGCGGGGGGGCGGGTCTACACGCTGCCCGCGTCGAACCTGCCCGGCGGACGTGGCCTGGGCGAGCCGGTGCGGCTGATGGTCGACCTGCCAAACGAGGTCGGGATCACGGAGCTTTTCGTGCACCGGCCCGGTGCGAAGCGGCTGATCGCGAGTTCTGCAGGCGACGGTTTCCTTGTTTCCGAGGACGAGATCGTGGCGCTGACGCGCGCGGGCAAGCAGGTGCTGAACGTCAGGGACGGCGTGACGACGAAGGTCTGCGTGGCTGTCGGGCCTGCGGACGACGCGGTTGCCGTCGTGGGCGAGAACCGCAAGCTTCTCGTCTTCGCGATCGAGGAACTGCCGGAGATGGCCCGTGGCAAGGGCGTGCGGCTGCAGAAGTACAAGGATGGCGGATTGTCGGACGCGCGGACCTTCCGCCTTGGCGAAGGACTCATCTGGCGCGATCCCGCCGGGCGGACCCGGACGGAGACCGACCTTGCCGAATGGACCGGAAAGCGTGCCTCGGCAGGGCGGATGGCCCCGCGCGGCTTCCCGCGGGACAACCGTTTCACCTGACCGCAGGACTGATTCCGCAGACGGAGATTCCCGAGGGGGTTTCTGCCCTCCGGCGCACGTTCCGCGCGCTCCCCCCGCGCGTTTGCCGCCAGACTGAAGGAAATCAGGCGCGCGAGATCTCCAGCCAGACGCCACCCTCGGGCCGCGTCGTCAGGATCGTGACGGGCCGAGGTGCGCGGCCCGGCACCGTGGCGAAGCGGAAGCGCGCGAGCAGGGTGGCGAGGATGACGGTCGCCTCCTGCATCGCGAAGCGGCTGCCGATACAGATGCGTGGCCCGTCGCCGAAGGGAAGGTAGCGCCAGCGCTCCGGGCGGCTGTCGCCGAGCCAGCGTGCGGGGTCGAAGGCGTCGGGCTCGTCCCACAGGCGCCGGTGGCGGTGCAGCGCCCAAACCGGGATCATCACCGTATCGCCAGGCCGGACGACGGCCGTCCCGAGCCGGTCGTCGCGGCGCGCGGTGCGGGAGAGGAAGGCGCCCGGCGGGTAGAGGCGCAGCGCCTCCTCGATCACCGCCCGGGTGAAGGGCAATGCGGCCAGGTCGTCTGCGCCCGCCGCCCGCTTGCCGAGGGCCGCCTTCGCCTCGGCCCGGGCGCGCTCCTGCGCCTGCGTGTCGAAGGCGCAGAGGTAGAGCGCCCACGACAGGGTCAGTGCCGTCGTCTCGTGGCCGGCCACGACGAAAGTCAGGAGGCTTTCGCGCAGGGTGTCGGCATCCATGCGGCGGCCGGTCTCGGGGTCTTCGGAGGCCAGGAGGCGGTCGAGAAGGTCGCCCGGCGAGGAGTTTGGCGCGGCCTTGCGCCGCGCGACGGCGGCATCGGCCTCGGCCTTCATCGCCTCCAGCCTGCGGGTCGCGAGCAGGCGCCCGGGCCTCGGAACCGATGCCGGTACGCCGAGCACGTCGAGCAGGCTCATCCTTGCAGCCTCGTCGACATAGGTCGCGAGGGCCGCGACCACGCCCTCGCGGTCTATGCCCTGCCCGTCGGAGAACGTGACGTCCGCGATCACGTCGAAGGCGGCCGCCGTCATCTGGCTCACCATGTCGGCGGCCCGGCCCTCCTGCGCGGCGAGGCGCGCGCAGGCTGCCTCGGCGGCGCGAGTCATCACCGGCGTCAACGCGTCCACGCTGCGCGCGGAGAATGCGGGCGCCGCGGCTCGGCGTTGCCAGCGCCAGTTCTCCCCCTCGGCGAGGAACAGGCTGTCGCCCACCGCTGGCTCCAGAACGGCGCGGGTGGCCTCCGACTTGGGATAGTCATCGACTGCCTCGAGCAGGACGCGGCGGATCGCCGGCGGATCCATGATCATGTGCCAGTGCTGGGGTCCCGTCCGGCCGGACAGGACCGGCTGGTGCAGGGCGCGGCGCGGGATGATTTCAAGCAGGTTGCGCCGGGCGGCGCGGTAGCTTTCGACGATGTCCATGGGCCGGTCCTGCAGGTCGACTGCCACCGGAACGCGCAGGTCCGAAGGCTTGAGAACATGGCCTTGGCGAAGCGTGTCGGGCACGGGCGGGGTCGCTCCATCGCTGGGGTCGGCGTGACGCCGTCCCGACGTGACAGATAGGCAGCGATGCGCCGTTGTCCAAAACGTGACGGCACGTCCGGGTTTGCAAGCCCACCTGCGCTGGGGTATCGGGGAGAAGAGCAGTATTGAACGGGACCGAGGAGAACGCCCGATGCGCCCCGCCGCGACCCCGACCGACCGCAATGGCATGACCGTGCATGTCCTGCGTCGCCTGCCACGCCTTGCCGCGCTGGCAGCCGTCGCTTTCCTCGCCGCATGCGCCGCGACCGACCCGCTGGAGGAGGACCTCCCGGATATGGGCGCGTTCCGTCTTGCCCATAACATCGTGATCGCCGACAACATGCAGCAGGTCCCACCCAGCCGGAACGCCACGCCCGAGGAATGGGAGGAGATCATCACCTCCGAGATCGACCGCCGATTCGGCGGATACGAAGGGGAGAAACTCTACCACATCGGCATCGCGGTCGACGGATATGCGCTTGCGCCGCCCGGCATCCCGGTGGTGCTGAACCCGCGTTCCGTGCTGGTGTTGTCGGTGAACCTCTGGGACGACGCGCTGGGCGCCAAGCTCCACGAGGAGCCCGAGCAGATCATGGTGTTCGAGGGTGCGAGTCCCGAGACGATGCTGGTCGGTTCCGGCTACACGCGCACGCGAGAGGAGCAGATGCAGATTCTCGCGCGCAACGCTGCGCGCCGGATCCAGCTTTGGATGCTCGAGAACCCCGAATGGTTCGAAATCGACCCGGATGCCGCCGAGGCCGCCGCCGCGGAGATCGGCGAGATCGCGGCGGCCGCGGAACTGCCCGCGGAGGCGTCAGCTGCAGGCGAGGGCCAAGGCGCTGCAGCCGATGCCGGCATCGGCAGCGAGACGCCGGCCGAATGAACTTGCGCCTATCGCGCCGGCGCAAAAAGCGGGCGCATCGTGGGATCAACAGAGCGCTTGATTTTTCCGCGCCGCCGCAATAGTCCGCCCGCGATGTGGAACCGGGCCCCCGGCGAATGCGTGCGGCGGGCCCCCGAACGGACAGGGCGCCAGGGCAGATGGCAAAGGCAAAATTCGAACGCAACAAGCCGCACGTGAACATCGGTACGATCGGTCACGTCGACCACGGCAAGACGACTCTGACGGCTGCGATCACGAAGTATTTCGGCGATTTCCGGGCGTATGACCAGATCGACGGCGCGCCGGAGGAGAAGGCGCGGGGGATCACGATCTCGACGGCGCATGTGGAATACGAGACCGACAACCGCCACTACGCGCATGTCGATTGCCCCGGCCACGCGGACTACGTGAAGAACATGATCACGGGCGCGGCGCAGATGGACGGCGCGATCCTGGTGGTCAGCG
>CAZUVG010000339.1:0-4001 GCA_964623765.1 uncultured Roseicyclus sp. | reverse complement strand
TCGAGACGATGTAGTTGCCGTGGTTGTTCATCAGCCGCGGCATCACCCAGTTGGGGATGCGCACGCCGCCGCCCTCGCCGAGGATGTGGAAATGGTCCTCGCGGACGGGCACGGTCAGCGGTGCGCCCTTATCCTTCCAGTCGGGGATGAGCCGGTTCAGTGCCACCGGATCGAGCACGGCACCCGACAGGATATGCGCGCCGACCTCGGAACCCTTTTCCAGAAGGACCACGCTCAGGTCGGGGTCGAGCTGCTTGAGGCGGATTGCGGCGGACAGGCCGGCGGGGCCTGCGCCCACGATGACCACGTCGTATTCCATGCTCTCGCGTTCGATGTCGGGCATGTCGTTCCTCCGGCTCTCGCGCCGCGCTTTGTCGCACGGCCCGCCGCGATGGCGTGGCGCAACAATGTTTCGCGGATGCGTATTGAAGCACGGGGCGCCGGTCAATCGTGACGCGCATGCAACTTGTCGCAGAGGCTCCCCTTCGCCCGCCATATGGGCATCCGCCCGGGATACGCTAGGTCCCGAGGCAGATTTTCGGGAAAGAGAGAGCCGCATGACACCCCTTCGCCTGACCTACCTCGCGCTCGTGATCGTCGGCGCGGTCCTGCCCTGGAGCTACTTCTACGCCTGGTTCTCCGAGAACGGCTGGGGCCTCGGCGCGATGATCGACGCCTGGTACGTGAACGACGCGACGAGCGGGCTGGTCTACGACCTGACGATCGCCGCAATCGCGCTCACGATCTGGGCGGTGGTGGAGGCGGTGCGCGGAAACCGCTGGTTCCTGCTGGTGATCCCCGCGACCTTCGGGATCGGCGTGAGCTGCGGCCTGCCTCTGGCCCTTTATCTGAAGGCCAAGCCAGAACCTTCGCAACCCGCGTAGGGCGGGACCGGCCCCGCCCTACGGCAACAGCACCGTCTGGCCCGTCGTCTTCCGCGCTTCCAGCGCGCGGTGCGCCTCGGCCACGTCGTCGAGCGGGAAGCGCTGGTCGATGCGGATCGCCACGTCGCCGGACGTCACCTTCCCGAACAGTTCCCGTGCCATCTGCTGGCAGGTTTCGTGGTCGGCGATATGGGTGAAGAGCGTCGGCCGCGTGATCTTGAGCGAACCTTTCTGCCCGAGCGTGGCGAGGCTGAAGGGCGGCACCGGACCCGAAGCATTGCCGAAGGATATCATGAAGCCCAGCGGACGCAGCGAATCGAGCGAGCCCTCGAAGGTATCCTTGCCCACTGCGTCCATGACCACGTCGACGCCGCGCCCGTCCGTCAGGTCCTTCACCCGCGCGGCCCAGTCCTCGTCGCGGTAGTTGATGCAGACATCCGCCCCGTGCGCCTCGGCGAGGCGGCATTTCTCCTCGGTCCCGGCGGTGCCGATCAGCCGGATGCCCTCGCTCCGCGCCCACTGGCAGGCGATGAGGCCGACGCCGCCGGCCGCGGCATGGAACAGCACCGTGTCGCCCGCCGCGATCGGCGTCGTGCGGCGGAAGAGGTAATGCACCGTCAGCCCCTTCAGCATCATCGCCGCCCCCTCCTCGAAGGAGATCGCCTCGGGCAGCGGGCAGACCTGCGCGGCGTTCATCACCCGCGCCTGCGTGTAGGCGCCGGGCGGGGCGGCGGCATAGGCGGCGCGGTCGCCCGCCTTCAGGTGCGTCACGCCCTCGCCGACGGCCTCCACCACGCCAGCCGCCTCCATGCCGAGCGCCTGGGGCAGGTCCAGCGGGTAGAGGCCCGTGCGCTGGTAGACGTCGATGAAGTTGAGCCCGCAGGCTTCCTGCCGGATGCGGATCTCGCCCGGTCCCGGATCGCCCGCCTCGCGGTCGACGATGCGGAACTTCTCCGGCCCACCGGCCTCCTCGATGATCGCGGTCTTCGCCATGATGCCTCCCGTGGTTGTCAAGCCGCAGCCTAGCCGCTGCGCCCGTCCCGTCCAGCGCGAACCGCCCTTTGAAACGGCGGCGGGGAATGCTACCTGCGCGCGGGCCGCGGGGGACGCGGCGCTGCGGGACGGACCATGGACCACTTCCTCTACAGACAGGGCATCCTTCACGCCGAGGGCGTCGCCATCCCCGACATCGCGGCCGAGGTCGGCACGCCCTTCTACCTCTATTCCTGCGCCACCCTGACCCGCCATTACCGCCTGTTCGAGGAGGCGCTTTCGGGCCTCGACCACCTCGTCTGCTTCGCGGTGAAATCGAACTCCAACGTCGCGGTGCTGAAGCATCTGGCGGCCCTCGGCGCCGGCATGGACGTGGTCTCGGGCGGTGAATACCTGCGGGCGAAGGCCGCGGGCGTGCCGGGCGTGCGCATCGTCTTCTCGGGCGTGGGCAAGACGGCCGCGGAGATGCGGCTGGCGCTGGAAGGCGGCATTCGCCAGTTCAACGTCGAAAGCGAGCCGGAACTGGAGCGGCTTTCGGCCGTCGCCTCGGCGATGGGCGCGACGGCCCCGGTCACGGTCCGCGTGAACCCGGACGTGGACGCGCTGACCCACGAGAAGATCGCGACCGGCAAGGCGGAAAACAAGTTCGGCGTGCCGCTTGCCCGCGCCCGCGAGGTCTACGCCCACGCCGCCGCCCTTCCCGGGATCGAGGTGGTGGGCATCGACGTGCATATCGGCAGCCAGCTGACCGATCTCGGCCCGTTCGAGGCCGCCTACACCAAGGTGGCCGAACTGACCCGCCAGTTGCGCGCGGACGGCCACGACATCCGCAGGCTCGACCTCGGCGGTGGCCTCGGCATCCCCTACGAGCGGTCGAACACCGCGCCGCCCCTGCCGACGGAGTATGGCGAGGTGGTCAAGCGCACGGTCGGCGATCTGGGCGTCGAGGTCGAGATCGAGCCCGGGCGGCTGATCTCCGGGAACGCGGGCCTCCTCGTCTCCTCCGTCATCTACGTGAAGGAAGGCGACGGCCGCGACTTCCTGATCCTCGACGCCGCGATGAACGACCTGATCCGCCCCGCGATGTATGGCGCCTGGCACGACATCTTGCCGGTGGTCGAGCCTGCGCCGGGAGTCGAGCAGGCGCTGTACGACGTCGTGGGACCCGTCTGCGAGACCGGCGACACCTTCGCCAAGCAGCGCCCGATGCCGCCCGTGGCGGAGGGCGATCTGGTCGCCTTCCGTTCGGCCGGAGCCTACGGCGCGGTGATGGCGAGCGAATACAACACGAGGCCACTCATCCCCGAGGTGCTGGTGAAGGACGATCACTTCGCCGTCATCCGCGCCCGGCCCTCGTTTGACGAGATCGTAAACCGCGATACTGTTCCCTCGTGGGTATGACTCCCCGAGACCCGGGCCATCGGCCCCGAAAGGGCGCATGACCGAAGACAGCTCCGCCTCCGACACGGCCCTCGCCCGCCTGATCTGGCCCATGCGCCTGACCCGCCTCGGCATGATCGCCGAACGCGCCGCACAGGCGTTCTGGCCGGTCTGGTCCATCCTCTTCGTCTGCATCGCGGCGCTCGCCTTCGGCATGGCATCCGCCCTCGGCCCGGTGGCCTTCTGGACGCTTGCCGCCGCGGCCCTGACGCTTGTGGCGTGGACACTCGTGCGGGGCGTCGCGCGCTTTCGCCTGCCAACCCGGCAGGAGGCACTGGAACGGCTCGACCGCACCATGCCGGGGCGGCCGATCACGGCCCTGCTCGACACCGTGGCCGTCGGCGGGACCGACCCCGCCACCCGCTCGGTCTGGGAGGTCCACGTTCGCCGCATGGCCGAGCGCGCCGCCGCTGCCCGCGCGCCCGAGCCGGACCTGCGCCTGTCCGCGCGCGACCCCTACGCGCTGCGCTACGTGGCGGCGACGGCACTGGCCATGGCGCTTCTGTTCGGGACGCTCGGCCGCGTGTCGGAAGTGGGTGATACCGTGGCGCTCGGTCCCGGCGCGGCCTCTGCCTCCGGCCCTTCGTGGGAGGGGTGGGTGGAACCGCCGCTCTACACGGGTCTGCCGTCGCTCTACCTCAACGATATCCGGGCCGAAAGCTTCGAAGCGCCGGAAGGCAGCCG
>CAZUVG010000338.1:0-4022 GCA_964623765.1 uncultured Roseicyclus sp. | reverse complement strand
TCAGCCAGCGGATGGCCAGCGCCTCGCGCCGCTCGGGCCGCACCTCGACGGGCACCTGGTAGGTCGCGCCGCCGACCCGGCGCGAGCGCACCTCGACGGCCGGCTTCACGTTGTCGAGCGCCTCGGCGAAGACCTCGATCGGGGAGCGCTTCAACCGGCTCTCGACCCGATCCAGAGCGCCGTACACGATGCTCTCGGCGACGGATTTCTTGCCGTCGTACATCAGGTTGTTCATGAACTTGGTCAGCACCTTGTCGCCGTACTTGGCGTCAGGCAGCACTTCGCGTTTTTCGGCGCGGTGACGACGGGACATCGTTTACGTCTCCTTACTTCGGGCGCTTGGCGCCGTACTTCGAGCGGCGCTGCTTGCGGTCCTTCACGCCCTGCGTGTCGAGCACACCGCGCAGGATGTGGTAGCGCACGCCCGGCAGGTCCTTGACGCGGCCGCCGCGGATCAGCACCACCGAGTGCTCCTGCAGGTTGTGCTTTTCGCCGGGGATGTAGCTGATCACCTCGTAGCCGTTGGTCAGGCGCACCTTGGCCACCTTCCGCATGGCCGAGTTCGGCTTCTTCGGCGTGTTGGTGTAGACCCGGGTGCAGACGCCGCGCTTCTGCGGGTTGCCCTCGAGGTGCATCGACTTGTTCGACCGTTTCTTGGGCTGCCGCGGCTTGCGGATCAGCTGCTGGATCGTCGGCATTCGGTTCCCCGTCTCGTCTCTCGGTGGCCCGGGCACCCGCCCGCGCCGCATGTCTGGCCCCCGCCTGGCGGGGATGGGTGACGCGCCTCGCACAAATGCAAAACGCAGACACCGCAAACGCTCCCGAGCTTCTGGGAACGGCGCGGTGGGATTTCAGAGGATCGGGGCACGAGGCCCGGATCATGGCCACTTCGGTTCTGTAAGCCGAGCCGGGCGGAACGCCGTGCGGCCGGGTGTGCGCGCTTTAGAGAGAATCGGGGGGGGTGTCAACACGAGGTTTCCGCGGCACCGTGCCCGAAGCGGCGCGGGCGAGCTGCCGCTCGCGCCAGAGAGTGAAGGCCCCCGTCCCCACCACCAGAGTCGCGCCGACGAGCGTCAGGGGCGTGGGCCAGTCGCCGAAGACGACGTAGCCGAGGATCAGGGCGACGACCAGCCCCGTGTAGCGGAACGGGGCCACCACGGCGAGCTCGCCCACGCGCATCGCCGTCACGCTCAGGATGTAGGCGAGCAGGATCGAGCCGGCCGCCCCGAGCAGAAGGCCGGCCGAGGCCGCCGAAACGGGCGCCCAGGGCTGCACCGCCGCGACAAGACCGAACGTGACCGTGACGCCCGCCGACGCGACGAAGGCGACCGTGAGCGAGGGCAGGGCGCCCGACATCCGCCGCACCGCGAGGTCGCGCACCGTGACGCAGGCGACGGCCGCGAGCACGTAGAGAGAGTAGATCGTGAAGCCTTCGGTGCCGGGGCGCACGATCAGCAGCACGCCGGCGAAGCCCACCAGGATCGCCGTCAGCCGCCGCCAGCCCAGAGCCTCGCGGAACACGACCGCGCCGGCCAGCGTGACGGCGAGCGGCAATGCCTGGAGGATTGCCGTGGCATTGGCGAGCGGCATGTTGAAGAGCGCGGTGAGAAAGAAATAGACTGCGCCGATCTCTCCGGCGGTGCGCAGCGCAAGCAGGCCCAAGTCCCGGCGTGGCAGGCGCAGACGCAGCTGGCCCATGGCGCGGGCGAGCGCGAGCATCGCCGCGCTGGTGGCGAACCCGCGCAGGAAGGTCGCCTGAGCCAGCGGCAGGTCGCCCGCAAGCGCCTTCATGAAGGTGTCGTTGACGGTGAAGGCGGCCATGCTCCCCATCATCAGGAGCGCCCCCTTCGCGTTGTCGGTCAGGGCCATGCGCGCCGATTAGCAGCGTCAGGCGCAGACCGGAAGCGCCGCGGTCGGAACGGGGGAAGGCGCTTGGCAAAGCGCCCTGCCGCGCCGCGCGGCGCGGCAACGCCCTTGCAAGGGCGTTGCTCCGGCCCAGAGGGCCGGGAAAGGAAAGGCCCCGCCGGGGCGGGGCCTTTCGGAGGTGTCCGGTCCGTCGCGCTCAGAAGTCGCGGCTCTCGGGCGTGTCCACCAGCATGTCGCTGTCGTCGCCGCCCACCACGTCGTCGATCGGAGCGGCGAGCTGGGCAGCGGCCTCGGCCTCGGCCCGGCGCTGCTCGATCACCGTGGAGTCGCGGTCGGCCGCGATCTTGCGGGTGCGCTGCGTCGCCCCGCCCGTGCCGGCCGGGATGAGACGGCCCACGATCACGTTCTCCTTCAGGCCGACGAGCTTGTCGCGCTTGCCCTGCACCGAGGCTTCGGTCAGCACCCGCGTCGTCTCCTGGAACGAGGCCGCCGAGATGAACGAGCGGGTCTGCAGCGACGCCTTGGTGATGCCGAGCAGGATAGGCTGCGCGTCGGCCGGGCGCCGCCCCTCGGCGACCGCCTTGGCGTTGGCCTCCTCGAGCTCGGGCTTGTCGACGTGCTCGCCCTTGAGCAGCGTCGTCTCGCCGGAGTCGAGGATCTCCCACTTCTGGAGCATCTGACGGACGATGACCTCGATGTGCTTGTCGTTGATCTTCACGCCCTGCAGGCGATAGACCTCCTGCACCTCGTTGATCATGTAGTCGGCCAGCGCCTCGACGCCCATGATCGCCAGGATGTCATGCGGCGCCGGGTTGCCGTCCATGATGTAGTCGCCCTTCTGGACGAAATCGCCCTCCTGCACGGGGATGTGCTTGCCCTTGGGCACCATGTACTCGACCGGTTCCAGGCTCTCGTCCGCCGGCACGATCGCGATCCGCCGCTTGTTCTTGTAGTCGCGGCCGAACTTCACGTAGCCGTCGATCTCGGCGATGATGGCATGGTCCTTGGGCCGGCGCGCCTCGAACAGCTCGGCCACCCGCGGCAGACCGCCGGTGATGTCCTTGGTCTTGGCACCCTCGCGCGGAATCCGCGCCACCACGTCGCCTGCGTCGACATTCTGCCCGTCCTCGACCGACAGGATCGCGTCGACGGACATCGGGTAGGTCACCGGGTTGCCGGCCTCGTTGCGCACCGGGTCGCCGGTCTCGGGGTCGACGATCAGGATCTCGGGCTTGAGATCGTTGCCCTTGGGCGCGGCGCGCCAGTCCGACACGATCTTCTGCGTCATGCCGGTGGCATCGTCGGTCTCCTCGCGCACGGCGATGCCGCTCACGAGATCGACGTACTTCGCCGTGCCGCTCTTTTCGGCGATGATCGGCAGGTTGTAGGGATCCCACTCGAAGAGCTTGTCGCCCCGCTCGATCTGGCTCCCCTCCTTGACGAACAGCTTGGTGCCGTAGCCGATCTTGTAGGTCGCCCGCTCCACCTCGTTCTCGTCGACGATGGCGAGCTGCATGTTGCGGCCCATCACCACGATCTCGCCCGCCGTGTTGGTGATCACGTTGGCGTTGTGGAACACGATCCGACCGGCCTGCCCCGCCTCCTGGAACGACTGCTGGCCGCCCTGCGCGACGCCGCCGATGTGGAAGGTCCGCATGGTCAGCTGCGTGCCGGGCTCGCCGATCGACTGGGCGGCGATGATGCCCACCGCCTCGCCGACATTGACCATCGTGCCGCGGGCGAGGTCGCGCCCGTAGCACATGGCGCAGACGCCCTCCTCGGCCTCGCAGGTCAGCGGCGAGCGCAAGCGGGCCGACGCGACGCCGGACTGCTCGATCTCGTCCGCCGAGCGCTCGTCGATCAGTTCGCCGGCGCGCACGATCACCTCGCTTCCGCCGGGCACGAGGATGTCCTCGGCCGAGACCCGGCCGAGCACGCGCTCGCCGAGCGAGGCCACCACCTCGCCGTCGTTGACCTGCGCCTCCATCGTGATCGCGCGGTCGGTGCCGCAATCGTGGCTGCGCACGATGCAGTCCTGCGCCACGTCGACGAGGCGGCGGGTCAGATAGCCCGAGTTCGCGGTCTTCAGCGCGGTGTCCGACAGGCCCTTCCGCGCGCCGTGAGTGGAGTTGAAGTACTCCAGCACGGTCAGGCCT
>CAZUVG010000337.1:0-4030 GCA_964623765.1 uncultured Roseicyclus sp. | reverse complement strand
AGCCGCCCACGGTCCCGACGGCGATCGCGAGGAGGAACCGCCCGCCCCGCGCCAAAAATCGGGCGCGCTGCTCTCGCCCGGTCGCCTCCGTCATTTCGATACCCCTGGCATATCTAAAACCACTAATTGAATATTTTATTAACGCAGAACCTATTGTTACGCTCTCGACACGGAGGAGGAAAGCGCTTCGGCCGGACGGCAACAAACCGGCCGGGGCTGTCGTCGAAGGTCCGTCTGACACGTGGAGGTTGGCGGCCATCGGTCCATGAAGATCAAGACAGGGAGGACAGAATGATTAGGAAAATTCTCAGCGCAGCGGTAATGGCCGCGGCGGCATCGGTCGCGGCCCCCGCCTCGGCCCAGGACGACTTCTATGCCGGCAAGACGATCGAGCTGATCGTCCCGGCCTCGGCCGGCGGCACCTACGGGATGTATGCCCAGCTTCTCGCCGACGAGATGGGCGCCTTCATCCCCGGCGAACCCACCATCGTGGCCAACTTCATGCGCGGCGCCGGCGGGATGCGCGCGTCGAACTACGTGGGCAACGTCGCCGCAACGGACGGCACGGTGCTGTTCATGATGCACCAGAACTCGCCGACCTCGCAGCTGCTCTCGCCGGACGCGGCGCAGTACGACGCCGGCGCGTTCGAGCCCATCGGTGTCGTGTCGGCAATGAACTCCGTCATGGTCGTGCGCGACGATTCCGGCGTCGAGGAGATCGGGGACGTCACCGAGACCGAGGTCGTGCTGGGCTCCACCGGGCGCGGGTCCTACCAGTACATCGTGCCCACGCTCCTGAACGAGTTCATCGGGGCGCAGTTCAACGTCATCACGACTTATGGCGGCACGGGCGAGACCTTCCTCGCGATGGAGCGTGGAGAGATCGCGGGCCTCATGACCTCGATCATCACGCTTCAGGCTCAGCGCCCCGATTGGGCCGATGGCACCGGCGACGCGCACGTCGTGCTGCAGGTGGGCACCTCGCCGGCCTCGTCGCTGCCGGACGTGCCGCTTCTGGCCTCGCTGGCCGAGACCGACCGTCAGCAGGCGATCTTCGATTTCCTGTCGGCCTCGAACGGTTTCGCCCGGTCCCTCGTCGCGCCCGCGGGCACGCCGGAGGACCAGGTGGAAATCCTGCGCGAGGCCTTCCAGGCAATGCTCGAGGACGAGGGCGTCCGGGAGCGGGCGGCAGAGCGCGGACTGCCCCTCGACTCGGCCGATGCCGAGACGCTCGGGAACGCGATCCAGGCGGTGCTGGCGACCGATCCGGAGGTCATCGGGTTCACCGAGAGCATCATGAGCGAGTGACGCGCCCGGGCCGCGGAGACGCGGCCGGACCGGCGATCTACCACGCCCCCCGCCGCGGCGGGGGGCGTGTCATGAGGAACGGGGACGGTGGGACGATGACGCTCCTGATCAACAACGACGTTACGGGCCGCGTGCTGAAGATGCCCGACGCGGTGCAGGCGATGGAAGACGTGCTCAGGCAGTATGCCGAGGGGCGCGCCGAGTTCCAGCCACGCACGGATTTCTGGTCGCCCACGGCGAAGGATGGCGATTTCTACCGCTGGGGCTCCCTCATCGGGGGGATGATGGACCCGCCGACCATGGCGCTCAGGTTCAAGTCCGACATCCTGCGCTGGACAGACTACGCGGGCGTGAAGACCGAGGAATGGTTCTGCACCGAGCCCGGGCGCTATTGCGGCTTCATCATCCTGATCGATACCTCGACGGGCGCGGTCATCGGCCTGCTGAACGACGGCATCCTGCAGCACGTGCGCGTCGGCGCGACGGCGGGTGTCGGCGCGAAATACCTCGCGCGCGAGGATGCGAGCGTCCTTGGCGTTCTGGGCTCAGGCGGCATGGCGCGGACCTACACGCAGGCCATCGCGGCCGTCCGCGACCTGGAAGAGGTCCGCGTCTACAGCCCCACACCCGCCAACCGCGAACGCTTCGCCGAGGAAATGTCGGCGGAACTGGGCGTGCCGGTCATCGCGTGCGAGGACACGCGCAACGCCCTGAAGGATGTCGACATGGTCGCGACGACGACGGATTCCCGCGTGCCGGTCTACACCTCGGACATGCTGTCGCTGCACCGGCCGGGCGCCTTCCTCGTTCGTTGCCGCTACGACGAGATGGACGATGCGACCTTCGACGCGGTGGACAAGATCTACGTCAACGCGACCGGTGCCTACACGGACCTCGTGGTAGGCTCCGAGGAAGAGCGTGGGCGGCGGCCGACGGACAAGGCCTACCGGCGCCGTTATGCCCCGACGGACTACCCGCTTCTGGCCTCGGTCATCGCGGGCAAGGTGCCGGGACGGAAGCGCCCGGACGAGACAATCTTCTATCACAACACCTCCGCGGGACTGCAGTTCGCGGCGGTGGGGCGTCTGGTCTACGAGAAGGCGAAGGAGGCCGGGCTGGGCACGCCGCTGCCGCTCGACTGGTTCCTTCAGGACATCCGCAACTGACACGGGGACAGCCGGTCCCTCCGCTACGTGTGCGATGAAGGGCGCCGGCGGCGCCAGGCTTGTGCCGCCGTCTTTTCGGGGTAGGTCGGACCGCGCCGCAGTGCTCCCTCGCCTGCGGGCGCGGTCCGTTCCGGGGTCGCCGTCGCCCCGGATCCTGTGGCGGACTCAGGACCTGCCTTCGCCCTTCTTCGCGGCATCGCGTGCGCGCACGATGCGAACCTCGTCGTTCATGTCGACGTCGCTGCGCCGCTGCTGGGCGATGATTTCGCCGGTGGTCCAGTAGTCGCTCGCCGTGGCGCGCTCGGCCATCTGGGCCAGGTCGTCGTCCCACTCGCCCAGCGAGTAGCCGAACCACGGCGCTTGCGGTTTCAACGTGGGCAGGCCGAGTTCCTCCCAGATCTCCTTCGCCCGCTCCATGTATTCCCGCTTGGGCAGCGAGATCGGCGGGAACGGCTCCTTCAGGGTGGCGTCGAACAGGACCGAGGCGTCCTCGCCGCCATTGCGCTGGCTGCGCGGCCCGTGGCCCTGGTCGCGGTGTTTGAGCACCTCCATGTCGAGCTCGGGGTTGCAGCGGTAGGACAGTGCCCAGAACAGCGCGTCGGCGTTGGTCGGATCGATGTCCTCGTCGACGGCGATCACGAACTTGCCGATGGCCCGGTGCTGCGAGGCGAGGCCGTACATGGCGCGCCAGACCTCCACCCGCGGCGTGCCCTTCTTGATGTGAAGGACCACGACCTTGCGGATGTTGGTCAGCGGCTCGTGCAGCGACACGCGCGTGACGCAGCGCAGCCCGAGGTTGTCGCGCAGATGTTCGAGCAGCATGGGCTCCATCGCGACGCGCTTTATCAGCGAGCTCTCCGACGGCGTGACCTGGCTGATGATCGAGGTAAGGATGGCATCCTTCTTCCGCGTGATCGCGGTGATCTCCATGTAGGCGTTGTACTCCTGCAGGTTCACGTGGCCGTGGCTCTCGCCGAAGGGCGCCTCGGGTTCGAGCTGGTCGGTGTGGATATAACCCTCGATGACCACCTCCGCCTCGGCGGGGACGACGAGGTCCACGGTCTTGCACTTCGTCACGTTGAGCGGCGCACCCACGAGGCCGCCGGCGACCTCCAGCTCGTCCAGTTTCTCGGGCAGCTTCTGCGTCGAGGTGAAGGTGACGGCGGGCGGGGCGCCGAGGACGACGGCGGCGGGCATCTTCTCACCCCGCTCCTTGTACTTGAGCCAGTGGGTGTAGATGCCCGGGCGCAGTTCCACCGAGGGGTTCATGCCCATGCGCTTGGGCGATTTGAACTGGCCGCGGTAGTTGCCCATGTTCTGGACGCCCGTGTCGGGGTCCTTCGAGATGTACTGCGACAGCGTCGAATAGGGCGCATTGTCCCAGCCGGGCGTCGAGATCGGCATCGGGATGCCGTCGAGGCCCTGTCCCGGCACGTCGAGGTCCTCGCCCGTGTAGACGACCTCGTGGCAAGGGGCGTTCTCGACCATTTTGGGCGGGATCGGGTTTGCCGAGGCGCGCGACCATGTCTGGGCGATCTGGTCGAGCTCGCAACCTA
>CAZUVG010000336.1:0-4034 GCA_964623765.1 uncultured Roseicyclus sp. | reverse complement strand
GCCGGTCGCCAGCAGGGGCACGCCGGGCGCAGCGGCCACGAGTCCCATGCCGAGAGTGGCCAACACGAGGCCCAGAACCACGGGACGCCGCGGCCCGCCTCGGGTGTCGAGCGCGTAGGCCGCGAGAAGACCCGCGAAGAAGCCCATGAATCCCAGGCCGGAGATCAGCCCTGCAGCAGAAGACGACAGGCCGAAGCTGTCTCGGAAGGACGGCAGGAAGAGCCCGAATCCCATCCGGCCGGGCCCGAATGCGATCGCGGTGGCCGCGAAACCCGCCGCGGGAATCCTGCCGCTTGCCGTCATGGGATGCAGTGCCCCGTGCTGCCCTTGCGCCAATGGAACAAGCCGATGGACGGGGATTGCGTTCCGGAGCAGAGGGGCACCTGCTGCACAAAAAAAACGCCGGCACAAGGCCGGCGTTCAGTTATTGAGGCAGGTTTCATACAGGCAAGAAACCTATCGAGCAGTGACGCCTTTATAAGCAATCGCTTGCCGCATGTCCAACCGAAAAGTTGCATTCCCCGCATTTGCACGGTTAGCGTCGCATCCAAGGAAAACACGGGGCAAGCGGAGCGTTCTAGACATGGCCGGAGACTGTTTCCCGATTGGATACTCGCGTCTGGCGCACACGGTGGCTGCCGCGGTGCTTGCGATTTCCGCAGGCTGGGCGGGGATCTCGGGGGCCGAGCCGCGGCACGGAATCGCCATGTATGGCGAACCGGCGCTTCCGCCTGATTTCGAGCATCTTCCCTACGCCAACCCCGACGCGCCCACGGGCGGTCGCATCGTGACCGGCGAGGTCGGCTCCTTCGACAGCCTCAATCCCCACATCCGCCGCGGCTCGGTTCCATGGCAGCTTCGTTTCCTGGCGTACGAATCGCTTCTCGGGCGTTCCTGGGACGAGCCATTCACGCTTTACGGCCTGCTCGCCGAATCGGTCGAGGTCGATCCCGATCACATGTGGGTGGAGTTCACGCTGCGCCCCGAGGCGCGCTTTTCCGACGGCAGCCCGGTGACGGTGGAGGATGTGATCTGGTCCTACGAGACCCTCGGCACCGAGGGCCATCCCCGCTACCTCAACGCCTGGACGCAGGTCGCGGGAATCGAGGCCGTGGGCGAGCGGACGGTGCGGATCACCTTCACCGAGCCCGACCGCGAGCTTGCGCTCATCATGGGGCTGCGTCCGATCCTGAAGGCCGCCCAGTGGGAGGGACGCGATTTCACCGAAAGCGGGCTCGACGTGATACCCATTGCGACCGCGCCATACGTGATCGACGACTTCGAGGCCGGCCGTTTCGTGTCGCTCAGGCGCGATCCCGATTACTGGGGCGCCGACCTGCCGTTCCGGCGGGGCACGAACAACATCGACGAAGTGCGGATGGAGTTCTTCGCCGACGGAACGGCGATGTTCGAGGCTTTCACCTCGGGCATCATCACCACGATCCGCGAGACCAACGCCGCCGACTGGGCGACGGGCTACGACTTCCCGCGCGCGCGTTCTGGCGAGGTCGTCCTGTCGGAGATCCCGCACCGGCGCCCTTCGGGCATCAACGGGCTCGTGATGAACACGCGGAACGAAGCCTTCTCAGACTGGCGCGTGCGCGAGGCGATGATCCAGGCCTTCAACTTCGAGTTCGTGAACCAGACGCTGAACGCGGGCATCGAGCCGCGCATCACCTCCTACTTCTCGAACTCGCCGCTGGGCATGCGGGCAGGCCCGGCCGAGGGCCGCGTGGCGGAGTTCCTCGCCCCGTTCGCGGACGATCTCCTGCCCGGGGCGATGGCCGGCTACGAGTTGCCGGTCTCCGACGGCTCCGAACGCAACCGCGCGGGCATCGCCGAGGCGCTGAGGCTCATGGAGGAGGCGGGATACTCCGTGCGCGAGGGCGTGATGACGGACCCCGACGGCGCGCCGTTCAGCTTCGAGATCCTGCTTCAGAACGGATCGTCCGAGAACGAGGCGATCGTGAATATCTACGTCGAGGCGCTGGAGCGTCTCGGCATCTCGCCCACGGTCATCTCCGTCGATTCGGCGCAGTACCGCGAGCGGACGGACGCCTTCGATTTCGACATGACGACCTACGCCCGGGGCCTGTCGCTCAGCCCCGGCAACGAACAGCGGCTCTACTGGGGCTGCGACATGGCCGACACGGAGGGATCCCGCAACCTCATGGGCGCCTGCCACCCGGCGATCGAGGCGATGATCGACCGGATGCTGACCTCCGAGAGCCAGCAGGACTACGTGGCTGCCGTCCGCGCGCTCGACCGGGTGCTGATCTCGCAGCGCTACGTGATCCCGTTCTGGTACAACCCCATCGCCCGTATCGCCCACAACGCCGAGCTGCGCTATCCTTCGACGATCCCGATCTACGGAGACTGGATCGGCTGGCAGCCGGACGTCTGGTGGATAGGGGAATAGGCGGCCCGCGCAGCTCACGACCGGGTTTTTCCTCGGCAGCGTCGTGAGATCGCCGAGATTCGAAGGCACGGCATCGGCATGGAACCCCGATCCGTCACGACATCGGACGCCGTAGCTGGGGCGGCGCGACCCTGCCGCCACCTGCCGGATGCCCTCGAGACCCGGATCTCGGTGGCGCGCGACGGGCTCGCGGCCCGCATCGACCTTCTCCATGCGCAGGCACTGCACCACGAGGACTGGGCCTCCCGCCTCGAAGCCGCCCGGGAGGAACTCGTCGACGCGGAAGAGGCGACGACCCAGGCGCTCCTGATCGACGTCGTGACGGAGCGTGCGCGCACCCTCGCCAGCCGCCGTGGCGCGCTCGAGAACGACGCCGCGCTGCTGGAACGCCAGACGGAGGATCTCCGGCGGGATCCCGACGCTCCGGCCGGCGACCTCGCCCGTATCGTCGCCGAACATGCCGGTGAACCTGCGCCGGCGGCCACCCCGAACACGGTGGAACGCGCAACCGGTGTCGCGTCGCTTCCGGAGCATGGCCGACCGCTCGGGCCAACCTTCTACGGTGAGCCAGAGCGCCGCCGCATTCGCATCGGCTGGCTTTTCCGCGGCATGCCGGGCCTCATGACCAAGACCGTTCTGACGCTGCTCTTCATTTGGTTCGTGTTCGGGGGCGGCCTGAGCGGCGGTGGCGGCGACCGGTTCATGTCCGCCGACGACCGCCCGCGCTACGTCGGCGGCGCCCGGTTCGTGCCCGTGGGCGACGGCGAGCCGCAGGGGCTGCCGACACGCGGGACGGGAAGTGTCATCAGGGAAGGCTTCGAGGGAGCTGCCGGCCGGCTCGTCGATGCGCTCGCCATCTCCACGAACGACCGCATCCGCATCGACGACATGACCTACGGGCTGCGCGACCAGCTTCGGTCGATCCTGTCCGAGCCCGCCTTCTGACGCCTCCGTCACTCCGCCGCTTCGGGCACCGGTAATTTCGGCGGCTTCGAGGGGTCCTCGTCGTGGGGATAGACGAGACCCGCGGAGATGATGAGCTTCGCCGCGTCCTCCACGCTCATCTCCAGCACGATCACGTCCTTCTTGGGCACGAACAGCAGGAAGCCCGAGGTCGGGTTGGGCGTCGTGGGCATGAAGACTGCGACCACGTCGTCGGCGGTGTGGGCCTGCACCTCGCCTCGAGCCGAGGAGGAGATGAAGGCAATCGCCCATATCCCCTTGCGAGGGTACTCGATCAGGCAGGCCTTGTCGAAGTTCTGGTTGCCTTGGCTCAGCACCGTCTCGACGATCTGCTTCAGCCCCGAATAGAGCGTCCGTATCAGCGGAATGGACAGGACGAGACTCTCGGCCCAGCTGATGAGCGAGCGGCCGATGAGGCCCTTGGCGACCCAGCCCACGAGCAGGGTGAACAGGATGAAGGTCACCACGCCGAGGCCGCGTATGTTGACCTCGATGCCGGTGTATTCGCGGATCAGGTGGACCGGGTTGTAGGCGCCGGGGATGAGCGGCAGAACCCAGCCGTCGATCCATCCGGTCAGCGTCCAGATCAGCCAGATCGTCACGCCGATCGGCGTTATGACGATGAGCCCGGTGAGGAAGCTCGACCGGAGCC
>CAZUVG010000335.1:0-4048 GCA_964623765.1 uncultured Roseicyclus sp. | reverse complement strand
TAGGCCATGGTCTTCACGCCCCAGTATTCGGAGCCGACCAGATCGCCGCCATTGTCCTTGAGGATCGTACCGAAGTGCTCGATCAGGCCCTCGGCCTGCGCGTTGGACAGGTCCTGACGCGCGATGAACACATGCTCGTAGAGAGGCATGTCATCTCCAGTTCTGTTGCAGGCGTCTTTCAAAGGCCGGGCACTTGCGCTCCGCCCTCCCGGCCACGAGGGAGTACGCCGTAAAAGGTATGTCGGCGGAGACCCGCGGCGTATACGCCTGCGTCGTGCGCAAGGCAACCCCGCAGTCAGGGACGATTCGCCAAGGTAGTTCCATCGTGGGATGAACAGGTGCGGACGCGCCATAATCTTGCCATGAACGGTCGCAATAATGACATTCAATCTGTTCGTGAGATACGAGAGTTTCTTTCGGTTGTCCTCCTGCCGGGTTCGTGAATGTCCTTTTCCGAGTTTCTTCAGAACGAGTCGGGTCTGGCCACCATCGACTGGACGGTGCTGCTCGCCGCATTGACGGGCGCCGGGGTCGCGATGAGCGCGTTGTTGTCGGATGCCCTTGGTTATCGAAGCGATCTGGTGCGCGGCGAGTTGCAGGACCCGCACTTCGAGACCGACTGGGTCGACGACTTCTCGGTGCCGCAGTCGTCCGGCCAGTGACGGCGCCGGCCCTGGCGAAGGGTCAGCTTTCACGGCACCGGCCGCAACCAGACCTGCGACGTCGAGATCGAGATCGAGATCAGCGACTGATAGCATGGCGCGAGCGAGACCGGGGCGTCGCCCGTCCCGGTGCGCTTTCCCGCGGAAGGCCTGTTGTGCGTTGCGCGCGGCAGGCCTCTGGTCTACCTCCGCTGCGCGAGTGGAAACAGGCCGGGGGAGGCGCGTTTGTCGAAGGCATTCATTTTTCCGGGTCAGGGAGCGCAGGCGATCGGCATGGGGCGCGACCTTGCCGAAAGCTGGCCCGAGGCGCGCGTCGTGTTCGAGACGGTGGACGACGCCCTGGGCGAGAGCCTGTCGTCGCTCATCTGGGAGGGTGACATCGAGGCCCTGACTCTGACGCGCAACGCCCAGCCCGCGCTGATGGCGACGTCGATGGCGTCGATGGCGGCGCTGAAGGCCGAGGGCGTGGATGTCACGTCGGCTGCCTTTGTCGCCGGACATTCGCTGGGGGAATACTCCGCCCTCTGCGCCGCGGGGGCCCTCGACCTTGCCGACGCCGCCCGTCTCCTTCGGCTCAGGGGCGAGGCGATGCAGGAGGCGGCCCCGCCCGGCGCGGGCGCCATGGCGGCGATCCTCGGGCTCGACCTCGCGACGGTCGAGGAGGTCGTTGCCGTGGCCACGCAGGACCAGGTCTGCGCGGCGGCCAACGACAACGACCCGGGGCAGGTGGTCGTCTCGGGTCATCGCGACTCGGTGATGCGCGCGGTCGAGGCCGCGAAGGAGAGGGGCGCCAAGCGCGCCGTGCCGCTGCCGGTGTCGGCTCCCTTCCACTGCGCGTTGATGGCGCCCGCGGCGGAGGTCATGGAGGCCGCGCTGGCCGAGGTGGCGCTTGGCGATCCGCGGGTGCCGCTGGTGGCCAACGTGACCGCGGCGGCCGCGTCGAACGCCGACGAGATCCGCAAGCGGCTGGTCGAGCAGGTCACGGGTCGCGTGCGCTGGCGCGAGAGCGTCGCGTGGATGGCCGGGCAGGGCGTCACCGAAACCTGGGAGATCGGCGCGGGCAAGGCGCTGTCGGGCATGGTCCGGCGGATCGACCGGGCGCTTTCCACGCGGACCGTGGGCACCGCGGACGAGGTGAGGGCCGCCGCCGCGGCGCTCGCGGGCTGATGCGGCGGGCGGCGATCTGGCTCGGGGTGGCCGTTGCAGTCGTGGGGGCCACGGCGGGGCTCATGTGGTGGACAATGGCGAGCGCGGCTCGCTTCGAGGTGGACGGCGACCGTCTGACCGTATCGGGACAGCTGACGCTCGCCTCGACCGAGCGGCTCGACCGGCTGCTGGAGGAACACGGCGATCTCTCGACGCTGATCCTCGGCGACGTGTCCGTGGCGGATGACGTGACGACGCTGTTGCAGAAGGGGACGCTGATCCGGTCCACCGGCCTGTCGACCGAGGTGGCGCCGGGCGTGACGCTGACGGGCGACGCGGTCTACCTCTTCCTCGGGGGTATCACGCGGACGCTCGGCACGGATGCCCGGCTCGCCGTCGAGGGCTGGCGGACACCGGCAGGCGAGGCGGCGATGCTGCCGCGGGATCACCCGGCCCACACCGAGCGGCTCGATTACGTGCGGCGCATGCTGGGGACGGAGGATTTCTACTGGTTCACGCTGGAGGCCCCCGGCGAGATGCCGCATTTCATGAGCCGCTCGGAGATGGGGGGCCTCGGCGTCGTGACGGAGTGAGCGGCGCTGGCACGCCCGGTGCGCACCTGCTAGGACGGCGCGCAGATTGCTGCGAGCGGAGGGAAATGGATGTTCGACCTGACGGGGAAATCGGCGCTGGTAACCGGCGCCTCCGGCGGAATCGGCGCGTCCGTCGCGCGGGTGCTTCACGGCGCCGGGGCGGCCGTGGGTCTGTCGGGCACGCGAGAGGCGCCACTGAAGTCGCTGGCCGAGGAGCTGGGCGCGCGCGCGCATGTCCTGCCCTGCAATCTCTCCGACGCCGAGGCGGTCGAGGCTCTGCCAAAGCGGGCGGCGGACGCGATGGGCTCGGTCGATATCCTCGTCAACAACGCTGGCATCACGCGCGACAACCTCTTCATGCGCATGTCCGACGAGGAGTGGGCGCAGGTGCTTGAGGTGAACCTTACCTCGACCATGCGGCTTTGCCGTGGCGTCCTTCGCCCCATGATGAAGGCGCGCTGGGGGCGGATCGTGAACGTCTCCTCCGTCGTTGGCGCGACCGGCAACCCGGGGCAGGGGAACTACGCCGCCTCCAAGGCCGGGATGGTCGGTATGTCGAAGTCGCTCGCCCACGAGGTGGCGAGCCGCGGCATCACCGTGAACTGCGTCGCCCCGGGATTCGTAGAGACGGCGATGACCGACAAGCTCAACGACGAGCAGAAGGCGAAGATCCTCGGCCAGATACCCGCGGGCCGCATGGGGGCCCCGGAGGAAATCGCCGCCGCGATCCTCTATCTCGCGAGCCCCGAGGCCGCCTACGTCACCGGTGCCACGATCCACGTGAACGGCGGTATGGCGATGCTCTGAGACGCCCGCGTTTTCGAAACCCGCGGCCATTGCCTTCGTGAACAGCTATGCTATAGGCGGCGCAGATTTCCGGGGGCGGGTCGCCCGTCGGGGCGCGTGTGAATAGCCGGACAGGCAGAGATCAAACCGGCGCGGCGGATACAGGCGGCGCAGAAGAGAGACGAGGAACGAAGATGAGCGAAATCGCAGAGCGCGTGAAGAAGATCGTGGTCGAGCACCTGAGCGTGGAGGAGGACAAGGTCACCGACAATGCCTCTTTCATCGACGACCTCGGCGCCGACTCGCTGGATACCGTCGAGCTCGTCATGGCCTTCGAGGAGGAGTTCGGCATCGAGATTCCCGACGATGCAGCCGAGACGATCCAGACCTTCGGCGACGCGGTGAAGTTCATCAAGGACGCGCAGTAAGCGCCACCGCGCCAAGTCGAGCGAGGCGGCGCCCCCTTCGGGCGCCGTTTTTCGTTTTGCGAGCCCGACGTTTCGGCTGGCCTGCACCTCCCGTTTCGAGCGGTTTCGCCCGCGCGGGACGGCAGGGATTGCACGGCGCGCGACTGGCAATGTATCAGGGCGCGAACCGGAGCGGGGTCGAGAGAGAGGCAGCAGGCGATGCGTCGAGTGGTTGTGACGGGACTTGGGCTGGTGACGCCGCTGGCCACGGGCGTGGAGGAGACGTGGACGCGCCTTCTTGCCGGGCAGTCGGGCGCGGGACCCATCACGCGGTTCGACGCGAGTCACCTTGCCACCACCTACGCCTGCGAGGTGAAGCGCGGCGACGGCAGCGACGGCACGTTCAATCCCGACGACTGGATGGAGCCCAAGGAGCAGCGCAAGGTCGACGAAT
>CAZUVG010000334.1:0-4052 GCA_964623765.1 uncultured Roseicyclus sp. | reverse complement strand
TGGCCAACTATTTCGCCGGGGCCGTTCTGATGCCCTATACCCGCTTTGCCGCCGCCGCGCGCGAAACCCGGCACGACCTCGAACGCCTCTCGATCCAGTTCGGCGCCTCGATCGAGCAGGTGGCCCATCGTCTCTCCACCCTGCAGCGGCCCGGCGCCAAGGGCGTGCCGTTCTTCTTTGCCCGCGTCGACCAGGCCGGCACGGTGACCAAGCGCCACTCCGCAACCCGCCTCCAGTTCGCCCGCTACGGCGGCGCCTGTCCGCTGTGGAACGTGCACCAGGCGTTCGAGACGCCCACGCGCTTCCTCCGCCAGCTCGCCGAGACGCCGGACGGGGTGCGCTACGTCATCCTCGCCCGCGACGTCTCCAAGACCGGCGGCGCCTGGGGCACGCCCACCCGCCGCTACGCCATTTCGCTCGGCTGCGAGGTCGCGCACGCGCCGCAGCTCGTCTACGCGGACGGGCTCGACCTCGAACGGGACGCGGCATACCAGCCCATCGGCATCTCCTGCCGCATCTGCGAGCGCGCGAACTGCCACCAGCGCGCCGTCCCTCCGCTCGAACGCCAGGTTGCCGTCGATCCGGATCGCCGCGACGTGCTGCCCTACGACATCGTTCGCTGAAGGGCTGCGGCCGCGCGGCCCGACTGACGCCAACGTTGGCTTGACGCTGCTCCGCCCTCGGGACTACGCCTTAAACAACGGAGGAGGAGAGCCCGATGGAAATGCACGCCACCCGCACGCTTGACGCCGACCGCGAGACAGTCTGGGCGGCGCTCAACGACCCCGAGGTGCTCAAGGCCTGCATCCCCGGCTGCGAGGAACTCACCGGATCGCCCGAGGAGGGGTTCGAGGCCGTGGTCAAGCAGAAGGTCGGGCCGGTCAAGGCCACCTTCAAGGGCGGCGTGACCTTGTCCGATGTCGTGCCGGCGACATCCTACACGATCGCGGGTGAAGGCAAGGGCGGCGTCGCCGGCTTCGCAAAGGGTCAGGCCCGGGTCCTGCTGTCTGATGCAGAAGGAAGCGGGACCGACCTGCACTACGACGTCGAGGCGAAGGTCGGCGGCAAGATCGCGCAGCTCGGCTCGCGTATCGTGGACAGCTTCGCCCGGAAGATGGCGGACGAGTTCTTCGAGCGCTTCCAGGCGCATGTCGAGGGCGCACACGACGTGAGCGGGAACGACGACGCGCCCGCGGATTCCGGCGACGACGGGGCGGGCGACGCCGCCTGACACGACCGGCCAGCAAGCACGAGGCGCGCGAACACGTGCCCGCGCGCCCCTTCATTCTTCATCCTGGCAGAAAAAACTCCGGGGGGCCGCGCTTCCCGCGCGGCGAGGGGCGGAGCCCCTGCCCCGGATGCACCTCAGGCCTTGGCGAGCATGCCTGCAATCTCGTCCTTGAGCCGCATCCGCTCCTTGCGCATCTCCGTCTCCGCGGTCTGATCGACCGGTTCCACGCCCGTCTCGGCGCGGTGCACGGCACGGTTGACCTCGTGATAGGCCTCCATCAGCCGCGCGAAATGCGGGTTGGACACCTTCAGATCATGGATTCGCTCGACGTCGTTGGGAAAGTCCTGGGCCAGTTCGTGGGGTGTGTGGGACATGCGCGTCTCCTCTCGGCACCTGTTGTCTCGGGAGGCGAGACTAGGCCTCGATGACCCCGCGCGGCCTTGAGCCAGATCAATCCGCGCGGGCCGGACGCATCATTCGGCCGCCGTGCCCACCTCGCCCCGCCAGGCCCGGGTCAGCGCCTCCGGCGAGAGGACATGAGCAATCGGTATCGCGCCGAAGGCTTCGGGCTCGGCCTCGGCGAGGCGGCCGGGAAAGGCCAGGATCGGAAGGCCGGCCGCCTGCGCCGCGCGCGCGGCCACGGGCGTGTCGGCCACCACGACGGAGCGTCCGCGCCCCACACCGAGCTTCTCGGCCGCGAGCGCCATCGCCTCGGGATCCGGCGCCATCCGCGCCACGTCCGGACGCAACACCGCCACATCGAAGGAGATCCCGGCCCGCGCCCGCGCCGTGGCCCGCAGGAGCGCCGAGACAGGCCGCGCCTCGGCCCGGCTGACAAGCGCCAGCCTTACGCCCCCGCGCGCCGCCCAGGACAGGACGCGCGCCACGCCGGGCCTGAGCGGCAACGCCTCGCCCAGCATCGTGGCAAAGAGCTTCTGGTGCGTCTCGTCGAGCGCGTCGGCCTCCACGACCGCGCCCAGATGCGCGGCGTAGCGCGCCGCCAGCTGCCGGTCGCCGCCAGGCCGCATCAGTTCGGCATAGGTGTCCCGGGACCAGCTCCAGGGAATATCGTGCACCCGGAACGCTGCGTTCCAGGCCGCGCGGTCGATCTCCGCGCATTCGGCAAGGCTTCCCATCCCGCCGAAGATGACGGCTTCCAGTGTCATGCCAACCCTCCGCTTTGGACAAGCCAACGCGTGGACCTGTGCCGAACAAGTGACCGCGGCCGACATTCCGCGGCGCAGCATGAGCCATTGGCCTCGGGCTGAGCGATCCACCCACACGCTGCTCAATTTCAGGGCGACCTGCGGATGTCCTCGCGGTCCCGTGTCGCCGTGGCGGCACCGTAGCCCGGCGCCGACGCCGCCGAGGCGACGCGCCGGCGCAGCTGCGTTTCCCGGATCGCGATGTAGCTCACCGCGGCGATGATCATCACGCCGCCGAGGATGACGAAAACGTCCACCGGCTCCGAGAAGACGAGGGCGCCGAGCGCGGTGGCCCACACGAGCTGCACGAAGGTCACCGGCTGCGTGACCGTCAGCGGCGCCGCGCGGAAGGCCAGCGTCATCGCGAAATGACCGCCGGTGGCGAAGACGGCAGTCAGGCACAGCCAGCCGAGATCCCCCCATGCCACCGGCACCCAGACCGCGAACGCGAAGGGCGCAAGACCCAGCGTCACCGTCACGGACAGCATGAAGACCACCACGGGCGCCGCCACCTCGTCCGCCAGCATCTTGGCGAGGATGTAGCCCCCCGCGAAGGCAGCCGCCGTCACCAGCATGGCGAAGTGACCCGGGTCGAGCTCGCGGAAGCCCGGCCGCAGGATGACCAAGGCTCCGGCGAGCGCCACCAGCACCGCCCCCACCCTCCGCGCCGAGACACGCTCGCCCAGAAGCAGCACGGCCAGCACCGTCACGTAGATGGGGTTGAGGTAGTTCATCGCCGTCACCTCGGCGATCGGGATCCGCGTCATGGCGTAGAACCAGAGGATCACGCCCAGCGTGTGCACGGCGCCCCTCAGCCCGAAGAGCGTGAGCAAACGCGGCGTCAGCCGCGCCGCCCGCATGGCCGGTATCATGGGCACCAGGAACACGAGGCCCAACACGTAGCGCAGGAAGGCCGCCTGCGCCGCCGGCACGTCGTCGCCCACCATCTTCACCGACGCGGTCACCGCGACGAAGCAGAGCCCCGTGACCACCATCCAGACGACGCCGAGCACCGGGCGGCTGCCGGGCGCGGACGGCGGCGCGTCGGAAGGGCTGGAATTGTCGGACATCGGCCGCAGAACACCGCAAAGACCGGGCGAATTCAAGCCCGCCTCAGCCCCCGAGCGCGAGCTTCGCCGAAAGCCCCAGCATCGTGACGCCCACGACCGCGTCGAGCGCCCGCCATGCGGACGGCCGTGCGAAAACCGGCGCCAGCGCCCGCGCGCCCCAGCCGAGTGCGGCGAAGAACAGGCACGAGGCCGTCAGCGCCCCGGTCCCGAAGACCCAGTGATCGGGCCGGTACTGCGCCGCCACCGCGCCGATCAGCCCGACGGTGTCGAGATAGACATGCGGATTGGCCCATGTCAGCACGAGCGCCGTGCCGACCGCCACCCGCAGTCGCGCGCCCCCGCCCCCGCCGGCCTCGAGCGCTCCCTCCTCCCGCGCCGCCGCAACGATGGCCCGGACGCCGTAGGTCGCGAGGAAGGCCGCCCCGCCCCAGCGCATCGCCTGAAGCGCCCACGGTGCCGCCGTGGCCAGCACCCCGAAGCCGGCCACGCCCGCCGCGATGAGCAGCCCTTCGGAAACGCAGCATACCGCCACCACCGCCGTCACGT
>CAZUVG010000333.1:0-4053 GCA_964623765.1 uncultured Roseicyclus sp. | reverse complement strand
TGGGCGACGGCGCGGTGGCCGTCCATCCCGATGACGAACGCTATGCGCCCATCGTGGGCCAGCTTTGCGAGATCCCGGTTGGCCCGAAGGAGCACCGCCGCCTGATCCCGATCATAACCGACGAATATCCCGATCCAGATTTCGGCTCGGGCGCGGTGAAGATCACCGGTGCGCATGATTTCAACGATTACCTCGTGGCCAAGCGTGGCGGCATCCCGTGCTACCGGTTGATGGACACGAAGGCGCACATGCGCGAGGACGGCCTGCCCTACGCCGAGGCCGCCGCCGTCGCGCAGGAGGTGGCGCGCGGGCAACGGACGCTCTCTGAGGCGGAGGTCGATCTTCTGAACCTCGTGCCCGATCATCTGCGCGGGCTCGACCGGTTCGAGGCGCGCGACCGCGTGATCGAGGAGATCACGGCGGAGGGTCTCGCCGTGATGACCGACTGCGACGACCCCCGCCTCGGCAAGGCCGCCGTGCCGAAGGGCACCGAGGGCGCCGACCCGGTCGTGCCGCTGGTCGAGGACAAGATCATCACCCAGCCCTTCGGCGACCGCTCGAAGGTGGTGATCGAGCCGATGCTCACCGACCAGTGGTTCGTCGATACCGCCAGGATCGTTGGCCCCGCGCTCGAGGCCGTGCGGGACGGGCGCACGACGATTGTCCCTGAGCAGCACCGCAAGGTCTATTTCCACTGGCTGGAGAACATCGAGCCATGGACCATCTCGCGCCAGCTCTGGTGGGGCCACCAGATCCCGGTCTGGTACGGGCTCGACCTCGGCACCGAGACACGCGCTCGACGAGGTGGAGATGCTGCGCCTTCTGAACGCGCAGACGCTGCTGGAAGGCGAGGACCGCCATCATTGCGCAGCCGATTTCGAGACGGTCGCGGGGCAATTCGCCGACGTTCTGGGCGGCCTGCCGACGCCGCTCAACCACGCGCGGCTGGTCGAGGTGGCCGATCGCCACGAGGCCGCGCACATGCTGGGCGCTTGCCTCGCGCAATACGAGATCGACCAGGACCCGACGAAGCTCGTCTACCCGGTCTGGCGCGATCCCGACGTGCTCGACACCTGGTTCTCCTCCGGTCTCTGGCCCATCGGCACGCTTGGTTGGCCGGAAGAGACCCCCGAGCTTGAGCGCTACTTCCCGACCTCGGTCCTGATATCGGGCTTCGACATCATCTTCTTCTGGGTCGCCCGGATGATGATGATGCAGCTCGCCGTGGTGGACGAAGTGCCCTTCCGCGACGTCTACGTCCACGCCCTCGTCCGTGACGAGAAGGGGCGCAAGATGTCGAAATCCGTCGGCAACGTCCTCGATCCGCTGGAGCTCATCGACGAGTTCGGCGCGGACGCCGTGCGCTTCACGCTGACCTCCATGGCCGCGATGGGCCGCGACCTGAAGCTGTCGAAGGACCGCATCCAGGGATACCGCAATTTCGGCACGAAGCTGTGGAACGCAGCGCGCTTCGCCGAGATGAACGAGTGCCGCCCGGTTCCCGGGTTCGATCCGTCAGGCGTATCGCAGACGGTCAACAAGTGGATCGTGGGCGAGACGGCGCGTGCGCGGCTCGCCCATGACGAGGCGCTTTCGCATTACCGATTCAACGATGCGGCGAACGGTCTTTACGCCTTCGTCTGGCACAAGGTCTGCGACTGGTACCTTGAATTCGCCAAGCCCCTCTTCGCCAGCGGCGACGAGGCCGTGATCGCCGAGACGCGCGCCACCATGGCATGGGTCATCGACCAGTGCCTGATCCTCCTCCACCCCACGATGCCCTTCATCACCGAGGAGCTCTGGGGGCAGATCGCGGACCGCGAGACGATGCTTGTCCATGCCGACTGGCCGGCCTACGGCAACGAACTCGCCGACGCGGATGCGGACCGGGAGATGACCTGGGTCATCGGCCTGATCGAGGAAATCCGCTCGATCCGGGCGCAGATGCATGTCCCCGCTGGGCTGAAGGTGCAGCTCCTGCAGGCGGAACTCGACGCGGCCGGTCAGCAGGCCTTCGACCGCAACCGCGCCATGATCGAACGGCTTGCGCGCGTATCGGAGGTCACGCAGGTGGACGCATTGCCCAGGGGTGCCGTGACAGTCGCGGTGGAGGGCGGCGTTTTCGGCCTGCCGATCGCGGACCTGATCGACGTGGACGAGGAGAAGGCGCGGCTTGAAAAGACGCTCCAGAAGCTCGGCAAGGAGATCGGCGGGCTGAAAGGCCGCCTCTCGAACCCGAAGTTCGTGGAGAGTGCGCCCGAGGATGTCGTGGACGAGACCCGCGAGAACCTCGCCCAACGGGAAGAGGAAGAGGGCAAGATTCGCGCGGCCCTCGACCGGTTGAGCGAGATCGGGTGACGGGGCGCCTCCCGTGCGAACGGCCCCGGTTTCCGCGCGGAAACCGGATGGAAAACGTGCATGTTCCGTTCCCTGCCGTGCTATACATCGCCCATGAGCGACCGCTTCGGAAAACTGGCTGAACGCCAGATGCAGAAGGCGCTGGCCGAGAAAAGGCTCTCCGGCCTCGAAGGCGAGGGGCGTCCGCTGCCCGACCGGCCCGAGGCGGCCTTCGTCGATGCGGGCGAGGCGGTCGGCTACCGGATCATGCACGAGCATGGCGCGCTGCCCGAGGAGATCGCGCTGCGCAAGGCGGTGGAGGTGGCCAAGGCCGATTACGCCCGGGCGGAGACGCCCGGGGACAAGCGCGCGGCCATGGCCCGGATCGCCGAGCTGCAGATGAAGGTTTCCATCGCCGCGGAGGCGCGAAAACGCTTCATTGGGTGAGGCGGGGGACTGGCACGGCTATCATGTCCGCGACGGCATGATCGCCCGCCGCGTTCGGTTTCATGATCGGTCTGGCGCGGCAAGCCTTGCGCGGGGAACGGAATTACGGTCTTTCTCCGCGCCATGACGCAACCGCGCTACACCGACATCGTCGCGGGCCTGCCCGCCACCGTGCCCTTCGTCGGGCCAGAGACGCAGGAACGTGCGAGGGGCGCCGCCTTCGCCGCGCGCCTTGGCGCGAACGAGAGCGTCTTCGGCCCCTCGCCGAGAGCTGTCGCTGCCATTGCCGCGGCCGCGCGCGACGCATGGATGTACGGCGACCCGGAAGTGCACGATTTGCGCCATGCACTCGCCGCCCACCATGGCGTGGGCGCGGACAACGTCGTGGTGGGCGAGGGGATCGACGGGCTTCTGGGCTACCTCGTGCGCCTCCTCGTTGCGCCAGGCGACGCGGTGGTGACCTCGGACGGGGCCTACCCGACCTTCAACTATCATGTCGCGGGCCACGGTGGTGTGCTGCACAAGGTCCCCTATGCGGGCGACCGTGAGGATCCGGGCGCGCTTCTCGCGAAGGCACGGGAGACGGGCGCGAAGCTCCTCTACTTCGCCAATCCCGACAACCCGATGGGCAGCTGGCACGATTCCGGCACCGTTGCGGCAACGATCGAAGCGTTGCCTGAAGGTACGGTCCTCGCGCTCGACGAGGCCTACGCCGATACGGCGCCGCCGGGGGCCATTCCACCCTTCGACACCGACCACCCGCGCGTGATCCGCCTGCGCACCTTTTCCAAGGCCTATGGTCTCGCGGGGCTGCGGGTGGGCTACGGCATCGCCGGCTCCGATTTCGCTGCCGCCTTCAATCGCATACGCAACCATTTCGGCGTTGGCCGGTTGGCGCAGGCCGGCGCGCTCGCCGCGCTTGGCGACCAGTCGCACCTGCAGGAAACCGTCGCCCGCATAGCGGCGGCGCGGGAGCGGATCGGGAAGATCGCGCAAGAGAACGGTCTTTCGCCGCTGCCCTCGGCCACGAATTTCGTGACGATCGACTGCGGCGCCGACGGGGCCTTTGCAAGATCGGTCCTGCAGGGCCTCGTCGCCCGCGGCGTCTTCGTGAGGATGCCCTTCACCGCGCCGCAGGACCGCTGCATCCGCGTCTCCTGCGGTACGGCCGCCGATCTGGACGCGCTGGCGGCGTCGCTGCCCGGCGCGCTCGACGACGCACGCGTTCGCCGCACCGGTTGAAGATCGGCAGCATTCTCCGCATCGCCT
>CAZUVG010000332.1:2898-4062 GCA_964623765.1 uncultured Roseicyclus sp. | reverse complement strand
GGCATAGGCCGTAAGTGCATCGCATTCGTACGCCCGGGTCTCGGCCTCTTCGTGGATGACCGAGGCTTTCGGCAGGACCTCCTGCAGGCGCGCCACGATGCGCGGCTTGCGGGCCACGATCGTGGCGTCGGGCACTGGCATGTCCATCGGTTTCTCCTCCTCGAACCGCCTGGCAATTGGTAAGGAAATATAACCAATCTCGCGCTGTAGGCAAGCTGTATCGCAAGGCATGAGGCGAAATCGCCTCTTGCCGCGACGCGAGTTTGCCGTCACCACGGCGCCCATGGAATGGGTCAAGGTGCTGCACTTGCTGGCCGTTCTGGGCTGGATGACGGGGATCTTCGTGGCCCCGCGGGGACTGATCTACTGGAAGCGCGAATTCGCCGCGACCGGGGAGTTCGGGCCGGCGGGCGACCTGACGATGCGCGTCTACCGCTTCTCGCTCGGTCTCGGGGTGATCGCGATTCTCTCGGGCCTGTGGCTCTTCTGGTGGTGGAACTTCCCGCTCTGGGCCTGGGCGAAGCTCGGCGTCGTTGCGATCCTCGCCGTCCACTACGGATGGACGGGACTGCTCGTCCTGCGCGCCCGCCGCGGCGTCTTCGAGGAAGGCGACACATGGCTCCGCGTCTTCAACGAGCTCTCCGTCCTCTTCGCCATCGGCGTGCTGTTTCTCGTGGTGTTCAAGCCGTTCTGAAGGGGGCGAAGGCCGGAGCTTCCGGTCCGGGGGCCCGCGCGCGACCGACCGGGACGGCCAGGCGATCACGCGCGACGGCGGCTGGTGCGCCGACCCCACCCCTCCCGCGGATGTGATCCTGCGACGGGCGTGCGTGGGTTATCCTTCCATCATGCGATGCCTGATTCTCCCGTTCCTGCTGGCGGCGCCCACGGCGGCCCCCGCCGACCCGGCCACGGTCGAGGCGGTCGACCTCCGGCCGTCGGGCGAGACGTGGACCATCTCGGTCACGATCCGCCACGGCGATACCGGATGGGACGACTATGCCGACGGCTGGCGCGTCGAAACGACGGAAGGCGAGACTCTCGGCACCCGCGTCCTGCATCATCCCCACGTGGAGGAGCAGCCCTTTACCCGTTCGCTGTCCGGTGTCGAGCTGCCGCCCGGAACGGACGCCATCGCCATCCGCACGCGCACCAGCATCACAGGCT
>CAZUVG010000332.1:0-2888 GCA_964623765.1 uncultured Roseicyclus sp. | reverse complement strand
AGCGGCCGATGGGCCATTCACGGTACCGCCACGGGACTGAATTCATGCGGCCCGCGCCGCCCCAACTTCGCCATCATTCCGTCGTACACATGACGCTTCCGAACGATTCCCGACCGGGGTGTCTGCGATGTACCAGAGGTATCGCACGAGCCGTCAGACCGAAACGCCCTACGAGCGCCAGCGGTGCAACAGGTGCCGCGGATACGGCGACGCGCCCTGCCGCGTCTGTGGCGGCGCGGGCCAGATCCTGAAGGGTTCGAACGCGGACGGGCACCCGACCTTCGGGCGGTGCGACGGCTGCTTCGGCCGCAAGATGGTCCGCTGTCCAAGCTGCGCGGGCGAACGCTTCGTCTGAGCCGTACTGCCGCCGCACGCGCCCGAGGTCGGCGCTGAGGGCGCAGCGCGTCAGCGCCGTCCTTCCCTCAGCCAGGCACCGAGCATCAGTCCCGCCGCGAGCATCAGGAAAGCCCATGCCGAGACGAGCGGAGTCACCGTGACGTCCGTCGTCAGGTAGGCCTCCCGCGTCGTGACCCCGATCCAGCCCCGGCCCGAGGCGTTCCTCCCCTCCGAGACGCGGCGGATGTCGGGAAAGCCCTCCTCCAGCCGCATCGCGGCGCCTGACAGCGGCTCCACTACCGGCGCCAGACGGTCGGCGCTCGCGATCGTCTCCTCGAACTCGCGCGGTGCTGAAGGGCCGAGCGCGATGACCGTGTCCCGCTCGCCGTCGGTGAAGCGGTAGAGGCCCTGCTCCGTACCCTCGAAATCCGCCGTGAAGCGGCCCGGCGCGGTCTCCGTCAGTGCCAGCGTCTCCTCGGTGCCGTCGGGATAGGTGACCGTGACATCCGCGGCCCCCTGCGCGAGCGTGCGGCGGGTGACCTCGACGCTCTGCCCGTCGGCGCGCGCCACCAGCGCCTCCTCCTCGAGGTCGGGCTCACCCATCATCCAGTGCGCGAGCCGGCGCAGCATGGCGAGCTGCGGTCCCCCGCCCTCGTAGCCGCGATCCCAGAGCCAGGCGTGGTCCGAGGCCAGCAGCGCCACGCGCCCCTCGCCCACGCGGTCGAGCATCAGAAGCGGCGCGTCGCCGACGCCGGTCATCACCGTCTGCCCGCCCTGCTCGGTCAGTTCGATCTGGCGGAACCACCGGCCCCAGGGCACGTCGGCCTCGGGCGGGGCGGTGTGTTCCCCGGCAAGTCCCGCCGTCACGGGGTGCCGTTCGCCGAGATCCGAGATCCGCGGCAGGTAGGGCCGTTCGATCACCCGCGCCGTCGGCCGTCCCGGCAGGATGTCGGCAAGCGGCGTGCGGTAGAGCGAGGCGGCCGAGGCGAAGTCGGGCCCGGCCGCCAGCAGCAGCGCGCCGCCGTCCTCGACGTATTGCCGGATGTTGTCGATGTAGAGCATCGGCAGGATGCCGCGCCGCTGGTAGCGGTCGAAGATGATAAGGTCGAACTCGTCCACCGCCTCCATGAACAGTTCCCGCGTCGGGAAGGCGATGAGCGACAACTCGGAGACCGGCACGCCGTCCTGCTTGTCCGGTGGGCGCAGGATGGTGAAGTGGACGAGGTCGACCGACGGATCGGACTTCAGCAGGTTCCGCCACGTGCGCTGCCCCGGATGAGGCTCGCCCGACACGAGGAGAACGCGCAGCCGGTCGCGGATGCCGTTGATCTGGACGACCGCGGCGTTGTTGCGGTCGGTCAGCTCGCCCTCGGCCTCCGGCACGGTGAACTGGATGACGTTCTGGCCCGCGTGATCGAGCGTGAGCGGCAGGGTCAGCGTCTCGCCCACGGGCACCTGGTAGGTCTCGGGCGCGCCTCCGTCGATGGCGATCCTGATTTCGGACCGGCCCGCAAGACCCTGCGGCACCGAGCCCTGGTCCTCCAGCCGCAAGCGCAGTTCGAACTGTTCGTCGATGATGGCGAAGGCCGGGGCGTTCTCGATCACGAGGCGGCGATCCCAGTCGCCCTCGCGGCCCGTCAGGAGCGCGTGGATCGGCGCGGGCATGTCTGGCACGAGGTCCGCATCGTGCAGCTTTCCGTCCGTGATCAGCACGGCGCCGGCGACGCGCGCCCGCGGCTCCTCCGACATCATCCGCGTGAGTTCCGCCATCAGAAGCGTGCCCGCATTGTCGGGCGCGTCCCCCACCGTCGAGACGCGCAGCTCCATGCCGAGGTCCGCCACCTCCTCCTCCAGTCGCGCCAGCGCCTCGGCGGTCTGGTCGGGCCGGCCCGACAGCTCCTGGCTGGCGCTCCCGTCGACAACGGCCAGCACGATGTCCGACAGCGGCTCCCGCTCCTCCGACTGTAGCGAGGGGTTCAGGAGCGCGGCGAGCAGGACGAGGCCCGCGGCCAGCCGGAACGGCCAGCCCGACAGCCTCCGCCATAGCGACAGCGCCACGACGACTGCCGTGAGCGCGGCCAGCGCCCAGATCGCCGGCAGTGGCAGGAGGGGATCGAGAAGGATCTCTTGCGCCATGCTACTGTCCGAGCCGTTCGAGAAGGGCGGGCACGTGCACCTGGTCGGATTTGTAGTTCCCCGAGAGCACGTGCATCACGAGGTTGACGCCGAAGCGCAACGCGATCTCCCGCTGCCGGTCGCCCGTCATGCCACGCCCCACGGGAAGCAAAGGCCGGCCGGCCTCGTCGATGGCCCACGCAGCGGCCCAGTCGTTGCCGCCGATCAGCACCGGCGTCACGCCGTCGTTGAGGTTGCGAAAGGGCATCCCCTCGATCTGCTCGGCGTCCGGCGGCGCGGCCTCGACCCAGACGTCGCGGCCCGCATGGCGGCCGGGGAAATCCTGCAGCAGGTAGAAGGTACGGGTCAGCACATGGTCCTCCGGCACCGGCTCCAGCGGCGGGATGTCGAGCGGGGCGGCCAGCCGTTGCAGACGC